>CAZEZQ010000621.1:1603-4241 GCA_964516245.1 uncultured bacterium
CAGGCGTCTTCGCCTGCATTACATACAGGGCAGGCGGGGACGCCTGCGCTCCAAAATAGGTTTTTATCGAATTGTGAGAAAAAGGAGAGCATTATGACCGCTAGTCTTCGTTTGCAGATGCGTGTAGGTTTGGTGCATTTTATGGCTTATCCCTTTGCCATGTCTGGAGAAGGGGCGATTGTGGAGAGCATTCAATCACTGGCTGCCGATGAATTTTATGATGTGTTAGAGGTTACCCATATTGAAGACCCCTCGGTCCGCAAGCAGGCGGTTGAAATCATTCATACCGCTGGGATGGACTTGGCTTATGGAAGTCAGCCACAAATTCTTGGTAAAAAACTCAATCTCCACAGTAGAGATGGTGAATTGCGGAAAAAATCGCTGGATACCATACTTGGCGTGCTCAACGAAGCAGTTGAAATGGGTGCGGTTGGTTTCGGCACAATGTCGGGGCCTGATCCAGGAGAGGCGCATCGTGAGGAAGAAACCAAATTGTTTGCCGACGCGCTGCATACTATTTGTGAGCGGGCGAAAGAGTTGAATCCCAATCTGAAGGTGGTGGTAGAAACATTCGATCGCGCTGCTTACGCCAAAAATTGCCTGATTGGCCCCACCGATGAAGCGGTGGCGATGGCCAAACCTCTTCATGATGAGTTCCCCAATTTCGGACTAATGCTCGATCTCTCCCATTTGCCGCTGCTCGAAGAAACCTCAAAAGATGCGCTCACCAAAGCCGCGCCGGTGTTGCTGCATGCCCATATCGGCAATTGCGTGAAAAGCAATCCAGATAATTCGTATTATGGAGACAATCACCCTCCATTTGATTTTCCGGATGGCGAAAACGGTTTGGATGAGTTGGTGGAATACCTACAGGTGTTGAAAGACATCAATTATCTCAATAAGCAGAATCCACCGGTTGTTACGATTGAAGTGAAACCGGAGAGCGAATCGATGCTGCCTTCGTGTTTGGGGAACGTGAAACGCACCCTCAACAAAGCGATTGCGAAATTGGATTCATAAAACGATGGTAACAAGATGAAATCATTGCTGAGTTATGTGGAAGCCCTTCTGGTTTTAGAAAAGAACATCGCGCCCTGTGCCCCATGCAAAGTGAACTGGCGTGATTCGTTGTGGACCACTCTGGCTGAAGATGTAAACGCCCGTGAAGCGGCGCCACTGTTTGATAATTCTGCTATGGACGGCTATGCGGTTTGCAGTGAAGATGTTGCGGTGGCATCACCTGAATTGCCGGTGGCCCTGCAAGTTAAAGAAGAAATTTACGCTGGGAAATCCCTGCCTCAACATAGCATTGAACCGGGTTTTGCCACTCAAATCATGACCGGTGCGCCGGTGCCTGAGGGGGCGGATGCGGTGGTGATGGTTGAAAAAACCCAGCGCGAAGACGGCCGGGTTTTGATTTATGATGCGGTAGAGCCGGGCCAGAACATACGCAAAGAAGCGGAGGAAATCAAAAAAGGGGAGAAAATTCTTTTTGACAGTGATCCTATTGGCCCGGCGGAGAGAGGACTGTTGGCGCAGCAAGGGATACAAGAAGTTTTGGTGAGGAAGAATCCTACGATTGCTGTGCTGGCGACCGGCGATGAATTGGTTGAGCCTGAGGAGCCTATTGAAGGCGGGTTGATTCGCAATTCGAATACATACACGTTAACGGCTGAAATCGAGCGTATCCATTGCAAGGGTATGAACCTGGGGATATCCCGCGATGTTCAAAATGAACTGAAGAGCAAAATCGAACAGGCCTGTGAGCAGGCTGATTTTCTTCTGACATCTGGAGGCGTATCTGCAGGAGAAAAAGATTATCTGCCCGCCTTGCTTGCCGGGATGGGGATGCAAACCTTGTTTCATAAAGTTGCGGTAAAACCAGGCAAGCCACTGCTGTTCGGCAAACTGAATGATACCTATATTTTTGGTCTGCCCGGCAATGTGGTGTCATCACTGGTGTCGTTTCATTTGTTTGTAAAGCCAGCCATACGGCTGTTTACAGGGCGCGAGCATTGGCGCAATGAACAAGAGTATGCACGCATGGGTGAACCGATGCAAAATAGAGGGAGGCGCACCAATTTTATCCGCTGCCGCTTAAGCCATTCTCCCACAGGGCTTCCCATAGCGCTTCCAACTGGTAAACAAGGTTCAGGAATGCTTTCATCAATGCGCAACGCCGACGGCCTTGCCGTATTGCCTGCCGACAAAGAAGTAATCGCAGAATTCGATGTGGTAGAGTTTATTCGGATTTGAATAGGGGATACTTTTATTATTTTAAGGGTATACAGATGAACAATAGACTTCAAAAAATTATTGTATTATTCATTGCCGTACATTGTTTCAGCCAAATCACCTATGGGGAAACCTTGATGGAACGATTGGGTTACAACCAAGATGATGTTTTACTCATAATACACGCGGACGATATGGGTATGTGCCACTCGGCCAATCAAGCGTGTATGGAAGCGCTCGACAAAGGGATTGTTACATCCGCCAGCGTGATGGTGCCTTGCCCCTGGTTTTTGGAAGTGGCCGATTACGCCAAAAAGAATCCCGATGCCGACTTGGGTTTGCATCTCACTTATACTTCCGAATGGAAATATTATCGTTGGGGACCGGTAGCGCCCAAAAGTGA
>CAZEZQ010000622.1:0-4239 GCA_964516245.1 uncultured bacterium
ACCAATCTACTGTGCTTTGGCAATCGTCGTGGCCGAAGTATTCGTTAAACACAACACGAACCGCCTGGCGAATCAGGCGTTTGGCTACGTTTTCGGCTCCACGTTCTTCGCCTGAATAACTCAGTTCCACTTTGCCGGTTATAGCGGGCAAAATGTGAATCAGATCGCTGGCGCGGGGGCAGATGACAGATTCATTATTGCTCAAGGTTCTGCGTTCGGCGCTGGAAATCAAGTTTTCCATACAGGTGATGGAAAAGCGGGCGCTTACTCCAGAAGCCTGTTCAACGTCTTTGCTTTCTCGGGCGGCCCGGGCGATTTCTTCAATGACTTGTTTGAGAAAACGGGGGATCACGATACGCATGCCATCGCGTTGAGCGATGTTCGCTTCTTGATCGGTAATTTCCATCCCCAATTCTCGGGTCAATGGATAGTGGGTGCGCACTTCGGAACCGATGCGGTCTTTGAGGGGCGTTACAATGCGGCCTCGATTGGTGTAATCCTGCGGGTTGGCGCTGTAAACCAGACATACATCCAAGGGCATTCTCACCGAATAACCGCGAATTTGCACATCCCGTTCCTGCATAATGTTGAACAGCCCCACTTGGATTTTCGGAGATAAATCAGGCAATTCGTTTATGGCGAAGATTGCCCGGTTCGAACGCGGGACCAAACCGTAATTGATCGCCAATTCATCAGACAGGCTGAGATGTTCTTTGGCCGCCTTGATGGGGTCGATATCGCCGATCAAATCGGCGATGGTTACATCTGGAGTGGCTAGTTTTTCGTTGTATCGAAAATCACGATGCAGCCATTCAACCGGGGTTTCATCCCCATGATCTCGAACTTTGTCTTTTGCGTATTTCGAAATTGGTGAAAGAGGGTCGTCGTTGATTTCACTTCCGGCCACGATGGGAATGTGTTTATCGAGGAGATTGGGCAGCAAGCGGATCATTCGGCTTTTCGCCTGTCCCCGCAGGCCGAGGAAAATTATATCGTGTTGGGAGAGTACCGCATGCACGATTTGGGGAATAACAGTGTCGCCGTATCCCAATATCCCAGGGAAGAGATTGGCATTTTGTTTCAGTTTTTCAACCAAATTTTGCCGCATTTCCAATTTTATTGAGCGCGGATTATAACCGGATGCTTTTAATTCACCTAATGTTTTGGGCAATGACATCTGAACAACAGCCTCCACTTTTTAAAATACAATCATTCTTTCATCCTTAAGATTCATACATGAATGAGGTTATTATCGTTTCGATCTCTGCGAATTTGTTTGTTCGTGTTTACAATAGAGTATGATTTCAGAGTGCTGATTGAGCAAGTGTAAATTTCATTTTCCCCAATTCTCCTGTATGGGCTTTCTGTTTTTACGGATTTGGAGATGAACTGAAACGATTGAGCGAATGTTTATGAGAGAAGCCAAACGGCATATTGTTATGCTGAACAAGGGGTATCCCCCTTGGATCGGTGGGATTGAACGCCACGTTCGAGATATCAGCGAACATCTGGTGAAACGGGGGTGGCGTATCACCTCAGTGGTTTGCAATGAGGCCAACTTTCAAACGGAAGAAAGCCAGAATGGAGTTCGCATCATTCGAGCCCCATCAATTGGACGGTTATTTTCGCTGCCGATTGCCCGGAAATATTCACGTTTTGTGAACAATCAACAACCAGACCTGGTGCATGTGCATGTCCCTTTCCCGTTGGTATGGAGCGCGGTGCAAAACCTGCCGGAAGAAATTCCTGTTGTGTGTTCCTGGCATAGCGATATTATCCGGCAGCGTTTCTTGCGGCCGTTGTATACCCGCAGCGAGCAAAGATTTCTTGCCCGATGCGCGAAAATCTTTCCTACGTCTGAGGCTTTGATGCAATCTTCACTCGCGTTGGCTGCCCATCAAGAGCGCTGCCGAATTATTCCACTGGCATTGCCAGCCAATGAGATGGTTTCCGCAGAATGGCTTGACCATCAGGCCGAGCAATTTCGGGGACAATTTGAGACCCAGTTGGTTTTGTTTGTTGGACGATTGGTGGAATACAAAGGATTGCGGTATTTGGTTCAGGCCATGAAACAGATCAACGCCCATTTGCTGATTGCTGGTGATGGACCGTTGCGAGAGAAACTCAACAATTTAATACAACAAAACAATCTGTCTCACAAGATTGAATTGCTTGGTTCTATTTCTGAGATGGAAAAAAAAGTTTTGTATCGCGCGGCGGATTTATTTGTATTGCCCTCGGTATCCCGAAATGAAGCCTTTGGGTATGCGTTGCTTGAAGCGATGCAGGCAGGCTGCCCTGTTATTAGCACAGACCTGCCAACGGGGGTGAAAATCGTCAACCGGCATGGAGAAACGGGGCTTGTTGTGCCTCCTAAAAATAAAGAATATTTGGCGGCTGCTATGCAAAAAATTTTGGGTGACAATGCTGTGAGAAGCGCATACGGCAGGGCGGCAAAACGCCAAGTGGAAAGCACATTCCGGTTTGAAGACACGCTTGATGAATTGGAATCGAATTATTGTGAATTGCTGGGAATTTAATTTGTTGTATTTGAATGGGCCAAGCAAAGGCAGACGGTGCTTGCCTTTGCCACCCAGTGAATGATTGGGGTGTTTGAGGGTTAAATTGTTGAGCTACGGGGGGTCAAGCAAAGGCAGACTACGCGTAGCCATTTAGCCATCTGAAAACATTATTATTCCGCCCTTTACAGGGCTAGGGGTTTTGTGTTTCTTTTTTCCAGGGGCGAATGCCCCTGGCTATCATATGGCGCCCCGTTGATAGTGACATATGTCCCACCGGTAGGGGAAATCATGGTATTTTTCATTCGTTCACATTACCTAATTACTCCCCCCTCCGCCCCCACGACGGTGAATCTCCTGATCCGAACTTGTGGGGTGGGGGGACGCGTTTTGATCCAAAATAGCATATAGGGCAGTGAGTGTGTGAGGCTCTCCGTGCTACTTTGTCACGGGATGGACGCCTCCGTTGCCCGCACTTTTGCCCAGAGAGCCTCATTGCACTATAACCTGCATTCTGATTTCGATCCACTTTCTTTTTGTCTTGTTTTGTTCGTTTCGCTCTCTTTTTTCGTTTTTTCTTGCGCTCGTTCCAGATCGAGAGCAAGTTGCCAATATTCTTTGACTAAGGATACACCGCAATTGAGCATGTATGCCGCTTGCTCTTGGCTCATCCCTTGTTCTTGGCAGTAGCGAACCCGATCAAATTGGCTTAGATATCTATCGACCGCGTCTAAACTATGATACGTTTCTCGAGCCACTACATCAGCGGATTTTCCTTCGGCATACCGCTTCCAGCAGATAATCCGTTTATGGGTGAGTCCCGTTCCAACATCATGCAATGTCGCTCGACGTGGAATCAATTGTCCGCTTTCCTTCTGCGCTTTGACTAGCAGTTGAGCGATCCTCGATTCGCTTGCGTTTAATAATTCCGCCAAATCGCAATTCGATAACAATCCACCTTGTTGATGGGCTTGTTCGCATAACCGAATCGCCTTTTGTTGAAGCCGCTGACCGGGGGCAAGACGATCGAGCCTGGCTTGAACATCATTCGGCGTACTCACATCCAGAACTACGGGAAGCAATTTCGTATCCTGAATGCATTTTCTTCGTGCAGGCGGATCCTCCAGACTCACAGCCATCCATAGCACCTGTCCATGCAGCAAGTTTTCACGAGGACGTATATGCTGTTCCACCACTTCCAAAACCAACCCCGCACATTGGTCGACAATCCGAGGGCCTCCCAATCGCGGAAATTCCTTGCGAATCCTATGCGCTACAGCATTGCGCAATGTTTTCTGCTTCAGGGGAGCGAATTTTTTTCGTACATAATCGACTGGACGACTCATTGGCGGCTCCCCCTTCCCTCCCGTTTTTTTTCACGACCGGCTGTGCCCACTTGCAGAAACCTTTGTAACTGGTGGGCTGACTTTTCATCTTGTTTCGACTCCTCCACTAACTCCAAGTACCGTTGCACCAAACTTTCCCCCCGCCTGAGCAGATACGCGATTTGACTTCGGCTTAATCCTTGTTCGGCCAGTTGAGCACAGCGAGTGAACGTCGAAAGATAGTTGCTCACCGCTGAGGGGGAATGATGCATTTTCCGACAAATTTCACTCGTGGTATCTCCGCGCAAAGCCAACCGAACAATTTCTACACGGTGGCTTAGCACCGGCCCAATATCTTGCACTGTTCCACGCAACGGCAACGGAATTTCTGGACT
>CAZEZQ010000623.1:0-4225 GCA_964516245.1 uncultured bacterium
ACGATTCGGCAAAAAGTCATTTTTGGAGCGCAGGTCATAGACGCGCCTTGGTGGGTGTCCTCGCCTGCAACAACTTATAGTGCAAGTTAGATACATGAGTTACTATACATTATAGGGTCATTTTCTGTATCGGACTTTCTGCCGGTACGCCATATAATGTAATAAAAAATTTGGAGGATTCTCATGGCTAAAGGAAAAAACAAACGTGCGCATCAACTCCGGTGGCGCAGCAAAAAGGCGAATCATCGCAAAAAACCTCACACCGGCCGGTAAAATTTATTGTTTGAAAACGAAAAAAAGGCGCTCATTCGGGCGCTTTTTTCATTTTAAACCGTAAAAATTGCGGTGTTGGCGATAAGGATAGAGGAACATTCGTCGAGAAAGTGAGAAATCTCATGAACAATCCCCCCGAAATCACCGTGCATTTTTACAACTCATCCAATTCTCTTATCGCCATCACCTCGAATCCAAGAAAAATCATTATCAAAAGCGCATTTGGGGCCGGAAAACAACGCTGCTGGTTGGAGTTGTATAACGAAGACAATTTGATCCCTGCTGCGCTAGGCTGCAAAATTAAAGTATACATCAACCAAATGAGCTGTTTTTGCGGCCAAATCATTGAAAGGCGAATTGATTCTATAGACGATCAACTCACTTTCTATGCCCAATCGCACCCCGAATATGAATACCATGCGGTCGTCAACCAATACTATGAAAATTGGCTCATTACTGAAATTTTGGATGATATCCTTCAAGCAAATTCTTTAACTCTTATCACACCAGATGAGTTCCAACCATGTTCCACAACACTGAATTTTGTCGATTACCCGATATTCACTGCTATTGATTTATTGGCCAAACTGGCGGGCAATTGGCTTTGGGATATTCAAGCACAAAACACAATTCGTTTTCGCCCGCCTGGCACCAGGCCCGACCATTACATCCATCTTCATGAAGACCACTATGTCGTGAATTTGTGGCAGACTCTCGAAGAAATTGCCCCTGTCATCGAAATCAGAAACAATATTGAAGATTTCCATTCAATCGATCACATTGTTATAATTCCCGATTTAATTCATCAGCCGGCCAATCCATCAATTCATGTGTATGCCCTGCCTATTGTAACCATTGAGGCATTGAATCAATTGACTCAATCCATTCAAGAACAAATGAAGCAAATCCATTACGAACATTATATCGATCTCTGGGGTGTAGGGGCGGGGATTCAGCCGGGAGACCTGATCCAATTCTCGGTTGATAATTTTATCCTTTTCCCCCAACAAGAGATTTTTCGAGTTAAACAGCGCGATCTGGTCTACTCACACGAAACCTTGAAAACCCGGCTGCATGTAACAACTGGATACGAATCATCAATCACCTATTTTCATCACATAAAACACAATCCAGTCATCACCCCGAAAGCGCTGCTCTATCACCTGGGCCCGTTTCAGCTGGATGTATCCCGCCTCGATTCCGCCGCCCATCTCGATACTGCTTAAAAAAGGTATGCTAAAATGAACCAATGAAACATCGGTTATCATCCTTCGCTTATAATGAGGCAATAGATCAGCAAATCTCTTTGTTTAGCCATCCACAACCACTATCAACGGGGCATAATATGATAGCCAGGGGCATCGCCCCTGGAAAAGGAAACTTTAACACCCAAGCCCTGTAAAAAAAGGGCGCAATAAAGATTCTGATTTTATTTATCCAAATTGTGAGAAACAATCTTTCATAAGTAAGAATCTGAGCAGTTACATAAAATGAACAGGCTTGATAAATGAACAACAAACAAAATTTTTCACTTCCAGATGCAGCGCATAAATCCACCTTTGTGCGCCAAGGGTTCAACGAAATTTCCCGTAAATATGATCTCCTAAACGATCTTATGACGGCAGGGCTGCATCGCAGTTGGAAGAAAGATGCCGTAAGCAAACTCAATGTAACATCCAATATGAAAGTTCTCGACCTCTGCACCGGCACCGGCGATTTGGCCTACCGCGCATCAAAGGCCATGAATCACAGCGGCCTGACAGTGGCTTTGGATTTTGCTTGGGACATGATGGTATTGGGACAAAACCGCTTCAATGGCATTCCAACCAATCTTGCCTGGATAGGCTCAAATGCCGAAAATCTCCCATTTTTGGATAATTCTTTTGATGCTGCCATTGTTGGTTTCGGCTTGCGCAATGTGGTTTTTATCGAGAGCGCTTTGAAAGAAGTATTGCGGGTTTTGAAACCGGGCGGCATATTCGTCAGTCTCGATACAGCCTCGGCCGAATGGAAATCGCTGAATTGGGCCTACAAACTTCACATGAAGATTATGGTCCCCACATTAGGAGCGCTCATCGCCAGATCGCCTCGAATGTATTCCTACTTGACCGCCTCGGCCGAAGCATTTGAATCACCACAAAAGCTCCGCGATCTTTTTGAACGCGTTGGGTTTGTGAATTCACAATATGAATATCGCCCCCGGTTTGTGGGTGGAGCCGCATTGGTCTGGGGCCGTAAGCCGAAAGAGCCGTCTGTCTGACATGTGGAGCATACTATTCTAATGAATACATACGAAAAAAATCTTCAAACACTTCATCAGCGTAACCCCGATTTGGCTGAATCAATCGCCAATCTCCAAATCGATTCCAACCGATATCATTATTTTGAAAGCCAACAAGGTTCTCCAGCGCTTCAAATCTTGGGCTCAAATGGCAGCAAATACCTCTGGCATAGCCGCTACGACCCCATTCGTGAAGCGAATCGCGAAATGCAAAACCTCGATCATAGCCGTATGTATGTCCCCTTGTTTGCAGGCATTGGTTTGGGATACACCCTGCGGTGCCTTTGGGACAATTACTCTCACGAATTTACAAGCGCTCTCTTACTCGAACGGGACCCTGCAATCTTTACACTCGCACTGAAAACCACACCGTTAGATGACATTCTCGCCGAAAACCGCGTTTCCCTCCATGTCGGTGATGATCTCACAAACTGGCCGCAGAAAATTCGCGAAATGATCCCAAGCATCACAAGCTGCAAACTTCAATTCATTCAACACAGTCCTTCCTTTCAATACTATTCAGAGTTTTACCAAACAGCATTGAATCAAGTTAACTTGTGCTTGCATACCACCAAAGCCGAATTTGATTTAATGATCCGTTCCGGCGTACTCATTCAACAAAATATGTGGCAAAACTTGCCTGCTATAGTCAACTCGATCGCTCTTTTCGACATAAAAAACCTCCTTAAAAATCATCCGGCTATTGTGGCGGCAGCAGGCCCTTCCCTCGATAAAAATGTGCATCAATTGCGTGAGGTTCAAGACCATTTTCTCCTCATTTCTGTTGATACCGCGCTTCGCACCTTAATAAAACATGACATCGAACCTCACATTGTTGTGGCTACCGATCCAAGTGAACTCAATTGGAAGCATTTTGAGAAAATATATCCCTATCCCGATACCATACTGGCGTTTGATGCCGAATGTTATCATGAAATCCCCTATGAGTGGCCCCATCGAAAACTCTATATCAATTTGGATAAAACCGAATTCACCCGTTGGATCGAGCAGCAATTCGGCCCATACGGCATCCAACCCAAAGGGGGGTCGGTTGGCCATACGGCGTTTTATCTCGCGCGCGATCTGGGAGCCAACCCAATCATCTTTATCGGTCTCGACCTGGCTTTTGATGCCGAAGGAGGCAAAACCCATACAGCCAATTCCGCTCTTTTTCGTGAACACGAGAAAATACAAAGAGGGGTTACGCAAGCCAAATTAGGCCCCCGCTTTCAGTCCAATCCCTTGAGAGAAACTATTGTTTGGGTCCCCGGTTCTGTCCAAGAGCAAGTTCCCACTTCTCAAGTGATGTGGATATACATCCAACAATTCGTCGAGCAATTTGCGCAATCCAAGGCGCGGATAATAGATGCCACTGAAGGGGGGGCCAGATTGCAGGGAGCAGAAATCTCCACCCTTCAAAAGGCAATCGAACAATATTTGGATACTTCGATTCATATTCAAGATAAATTGAATGAATTGAAACCAAAACCAATATCACATGAACACGTAACTTCTGAGTTAAATAGAATTCTCAACAAACTTGAAGAAGGTGAGAAAGCTGCCAGCCTTGGTTTGCAATTCGCCAAAAATTTGCTTTCACAAATTTCGCAGGGCCAAGAGCTGAAAGAAACGCCTGAATGGAGACAAATGGCCGAACAATTTAATTATTTG
>CAZEZQ010000624.1:0-4217 GCA_964516245.1 uncultured bacterium
TGATAATTTTTTGGCTTGGCTCGGCGTGTTGGAGCGCATCAACATGACCTTCGGCAACCTCTGGCCCGCGCTGATCGCCCTGCTGGTGGCGGCGGTGTTTGTCTATTACCAGCGCCAGGTGATGATATTGGCCACTTCCTGCATCGGCTCTTTGTTAATTGTGAATGCCATCCAAGTGAAAATTCTCTTCTTGCCGCTTTGCTTTATTGGGTATTTGCTGCAGAAAAGAACCAAAAAAGGCAAGCCCCCAAAACGTGAGATTGAATATGTGGAGGATGATTAAATTTGCATTTACCATACTTCCTTACCTGATGGTTGTCCCCAATCCAGTTCTTCGGGCTTGTAATCTTCTGGAATTTGTTTCACCAAATCTTCTATCTTATATTTTCCACGTATCCGTTTCACAGGTTTCACGACCAATTCCCCTTCACGCGCAGAAACCTCGACGGAATCTCCTACATCAATATCTACATTTGAGAGGAGTTCTTTACTCAAACGAACCCCTTGGCTATTTCCCCATTTTTGAACTTGTGTAATCATGTATGTGATCTCCCTTGTTAATACGAAGTATATCCGATAACAAGTTTCAAAATCAAGAGTAATTGTTTCATGTTGTGTGGAGTTATGTCGAATGTTGTCCAAACTGGTATAATTAACTAAAAGAGAATTCATTCAAAGATGCATTATGATAACAGCCGAACAACTTTCGTTACTGCCCAACGAGCCGGGTGTCTACATCATGAAAGACAGCGATGGCCGTGTCGTATATATCGGCAAGGCCATCGATATCCAAAAACGGGTGCGCTCGCATTGCCAGCGGCGTGACGGCAGTTTTGCTTCGCCTTTTGTGGAATGGGTGAACAAAGTCGATTTCATTGTGACCGACAACGAAGCCGAAGCGCTGCTTTTGGAATACAATCTTGTCAAAAAGCACAGCCCACCCTGCAATGTCAAACTGAAAGACGACAAGCGCTACCCCTACATCAAAGTCACCACCCAAGAGACCTTCCCCCGCTCGTATATCACCCGCACGGTCGAAGCAGACGGAGCACAATATTTTGGGCCGTATCCCCATGTTTCACAGGCGCGCCGCACGCTATCGGCGCTGCACGAAATCTTTTCGCTGCGTACTTGCAAATATGAATCAGAAAAGCTGCTCAATGTGCGGCCCTGTCTGGATTACGAGATGGGCCGCTGCTGCGCGCCCTGCGGGCAGATTGTCAGCCAGGAAGAATACCGCGCTCTATGTGTTGGAGTAATCAACTTTTTGCGCGGCCATCCCGGCCGTGTGCTGAATGCCTTGCGCAAGCGCATGGAGCGCTGTTCAGATGAGCTGCTGTTCGAAAAAGCCGCCTTTTACCGCGACATTCTCGAAGCCGCCGAGAAGTTTGCCGAACGCCAGAAAATGATGTATCAGAGTGTTGAAAATCAGGATTTTCTGGGCTTTGCGCGGGTGCACGACGAGGCTTGTGTGGCGGTGATTCGCCGCCGCAATGGCCGGGTGGTGGGTTCGTCACGCCACTTTTTGGAAGACATCTCGCATGCGGATACCAAAGAAATGCTGAGCGCTTTTGTGGAGCAATTCTACGCCAAAAATATTGACATCCCCCCGGAGATCTATCTGCCCGAAACTGTGGGCAAAAGCCGGGTGGAGATTCTCGAACGCGCCCTGAGCGTAATGGCCGAGAAGAATGTGCGCATCAAGATCCCCCAGCGTGGGGCCAAACACGCCATGCTGCAGCTGGCTGAAAAAAACAGCCGCTATTACGCGCAGGAACAATACCGCAAACTGCACGGAGTGAAACAGCACATCCCCGAAAATGTGATCGCCCTGCAAGAAGCGCTCAAGTTGGAGGTGCTGCCGCTGCGCATCGAGGGCTATGACATCTCGAATACTCAAGGCAGCGAACCGGTGGGCGCGATGGTAGTGTTTGAAGACGGCAAACCGCATAAGAGCTTTTATCGCAAGTTCAAAATCAAAGGCGTGGATCAGGTCAACGATTATTCCATGATGCAGGAAATGCTTCGGCGGCGCTTTCAACATAGCGAAAATGAAGAAAACCAGAATGCGGGAGAAGAAAAAAGCCGCTTCGCCAAACCGCCCGATCTGATCATGATCGACGGCGGCAAGGGCCATCTACACGCCGCGATGGAAGTGCTTGACGATCTGGATGTGGCCCAGTTCCCCATCTGCAGCCTGGCCAAACAGGAGGAGGAAATCTTTTTGCCCGGCCTTGATCAACCGATCCAATTGGACCGTCGCAATGCTGGCCTCAAACTGCTGCAAAACGTCCGCGACGAAGCCCACCGCTTCGGCATCACCTTTCACCGCAATCTGCGCGGAAAAAAAATGAAAGAAAGCACCCTACGCAAGATCCCCGGCATCGGACCCGCCAAAGAACGAGTAATTCTCAACCACTTCGGCTCGGTAGAGAAACTAAAGCAGGCAAGTTTGGAAGAGATTGCTGGGGTGAAGGGAATCCCGAAAAATTTGGCGGAAGAAATCTTTGAATATTTTCAAAAATCACGGGCGGTGGAAGTAAATTAGTTTTAGACTGATTCTTCCATCCAATGTATTGGTTGTTCGTATTTGCTGGATTGAATCTGAATTTTAAGTTATTACTTGTTAATTTAAATCAATTCGATGACTTTGTGGTGTTTATGTGTTATAATACTTTAAACAGAAGGTATCCATTTAGCCGAGGCAAAAATTTTACAGCCCCAACGGGGGCGCTATATGATAGCCAGGGGCAATCGCCCCTGGAAAAAAGAAACACAAAACCCCTAGCCCTGAATGGGCGAAATAAAATGTTTTCAGATAGCTAAATGGTTACAACAGAAGAGAAAGCGAAATTGTGTTTGAGAAGGAATTTTCTTATGTCCTATCAATCAAAGAAAAACAATAAAGAAAATCCTGAAAACAATCGAAACAATGTTTTTTGGGATGATTGGTTTCAAAATTCCGAGCAAACTTTGGAAAGAGATAAAGAGATGGTTCTGCAAACCTTAGAACATCTTCGAAATAAGGATCCAGAATCAATCCTACGAGAATGTGAAGATTCACAGTAGCGAATTTATAATACCCAATATGAAAAAATTCTGCACATCCCAGTTTTACCTGTAAAGCTGGGATATTTTTATGACAGTTGGGAGTAATGGAATGGAACCTTTACCGAAACAAGAACGAATCAATGCAGAGCAGCTTGAAGATAATTTGAAAACAACTCTGATCAAGTTGATGGGAGACAAATCAAATGTGAATTCAAGAATTTCTTGGGCAATCGTTCAACACATTACCAATCGAGTGAATTGGTATTTCGCAGAACGAGTAGTACATGGACCACTAAGTCGCTATGAAATGGCTGCAATATTAATCTATTGGATAATCAAATTACGTCCCATATGGGAAGATAAAAAAGATGCTTATTATAATGAAATTTGCGCTTATTTTGCGGGAGTGGGAGGATTGCCGATGAAAATCACCAAAATCGAAGCAAATCGATTTTCAGAACTGCTAGTCAGGCTTCGATATTTCACTCTCACACTTGATTCTATAGATATGTTGATTCGTTATTTGCATCCTCCAAATAAACGTGAATGAATGCATTCAGAAATACTGGTGATTTACTTCTTCCTCTGATCCCAAACCTGTTTCAAATCATCCCACCCAATCAACTTCACCCCTTGCTCGTTGATAAATTCACCCATTGCTGGATCAGTGAAAATGCGGTATTCCGCATCGCGTTGCTTGTGAGTACTTGTGATGGCGCGTGATTCATTGGTGAGTTTATTGGGATGAAGAATGATCAAATGCACCCCCGGCTTGAGCCCCGCAATGAGTTCACGGTACGCTTCATCCATTTGATCCACCGGCACATCGTCGATTTCGGGCAGGCTGTCGAGCAAGGGCCAACCCCGCTCTTTTAGTGAGTTGGAAAGTTGAATGAATTGTTCCTTGTCACTGCGCAGTTCTCCTAAAATTTCCGGAGTAGGGTTGAAGAACATAAAGGGGATATCGTATTCTTCCGCCAGTTTAATTACCGTTTGCAGATATTCTGGATTGTAATAAAGAGTGCCCATGTGTGAATCTAGATGGGTCGGCTTCAATCCACTGGCAATGGCGTGCTCGATCTGCGCGCGGGTTTCAAGTTCAATTTCTTTTGCCGAAGCGGAACCATAAACGCCTCGTACTCCATGAAAGAAATAACCTTGAGGAT
>CAZEZQ010000625.1:0-837 GCA_964516245.1 uncultured bacterium
CGGCTTTGAACATTGAAATGTATTGCCATCATTCCATGTGTGATAGAGTACTAGAATGCATACGCGATTTGACTTTTTGCCGGAACGTCAATCAAGGAGATTTTATTCGAAAATGAAATGGATTGTGCGGATTGCTGCTATTGGCGTTGTGGGAATTTTGGGCGCAGCGGTATGGTTTCTGGCCAACCAGGGCCAAAGCCAGGCTGCCTCCAATTACAAAGCTGAGGTGAAATTAGAACCGATTAACCAACACTTTTCCGGCGAAGCGGTGCTGGTTACCTCTGCCACCGAACCGGTACGCTTTCGCTGCGAAGTGCGGCTTTTGCCGGAGCTGCCCGAAGATTACGTGCCCCAGCCGATGGATTACAAATGGACGGTGGATACAGGCCGCTTGACCGGCAGCGGCAATGAAGTGTCGTGGTTCGATGCCGAACCCGGAGTGCATGAGTTGAGCGTATCGGGTACGATGAAGTATGAACCGGCGCAAACCACCAACCTGTTTTCAGCCGCCAAACCACCCATCAGCGTCCCGTTTAAAGCCAGCCGAAAGTGCGTTTTCCCCAAATATGTGCCCAAGTTTCAAGGGGGCAAAGTGAACGGCTTTGAAGTGGGTTACTACCCCGATCCCACCAACCCCGATCATCTGCGCACGGCATCCACGCCAGACCGGATAATGAACAATTACAAATCGTATTTGCCGCCACAACTATTTTATAAGGTCACCCCAGAAAATTTCTTTTTGACTATATTTAATAAATACCGGCTGGGCGATTTCGATTTGGACCCAAGGTTTTTGCAGGTAGAGTACCCTCATTACATCGCCATTCATCCCAAAAT
>CAZEZQ010000625.1:847-4214 GCA_964516245.1 uncultured bacterium
TCTGCGTGAATTTATGGCTGAAGAAGGTTATAACGTGAGTAAATTCAAGTTCATTTACGCTTTCCGCTGCCCGGCGTACAACCGCGGGGCGCGCAGCCGGGATGGCGAAGACACGCTGAAGTCGGCATTTTCGATGCACATGTATGGCAAAGCGGTAGATATGATTGTGGATGAAGACGATGACCTGGTGATCGACGATTTGAACCGCGACGGAAAGATCAGCGTGGACGACGCGAAAGTATTGTTTCAGTTGGTGCACAAATTAGACAAACGCCTGCGCGAGCAAGGCAGCGATTTGATCGGCGGGCGTGGATGGTATTATCATCATGATTATTACGAACGGGGCGATTACGCCCAAACCCCGTATGTGCATATGGATGTGCGCGGCTTCACCCGCGATGACGGCACATTAATCTGGTGGCCGGGCAAAGACAAAATTGGCATCACCAAAGAAGAAAACCCCTACCGGGTGAAAAAACCTGCCCCGCCTTACCCGTGGGGTGAAGTTTCAGAGTAAGTAGTTTCGTCATTTAAAATAAAAAAACTCCCCCGGTTGGACTCGAACCAACAACCCTTCGGTTAACAGCCGAATGCTCTACCGATTGAGCTACAGGGGATCGTTTCTTTCAATCGTTTGATTTTGAAGAATTTATGCCTTGTTAGAATCCGGTTTAATCCCGAACCGAATAGGAAATTATAGTTTCCACTTCATAGCAGTCAAGTCACTTGTAGTTGGCAAATGGGGGAATTTTCAGTTCTTTTTATACTAACAATCCATGTCAATTGATTTTGTTGTTTCAAAGGTTTGCATCGGCTTCCAGCCGGTATGCTTTCTCGCAACAAACCACAAATTCAGTCAAAACAATTGTTTCCTTTCAGTCCTTTATGCCTCTTTGGTCCTTTAGGTCCTTTAGAAACCCACAATTTCAACTGTCATGAACTTCAAGTAGACAGAATAAATTATTCAAGATAAATAATGACAGAGTAATTGCTCGTATCCAAACCAATAAAGCGAATATTGATCCTGAATTTTTTGGCTGAAAAACATGGGCTCCATAAGAGTTATCTCACTCGCACCGCTACCGAAGGTAATTCATGAATATCAAAGTGCGTAAGATTACCAAGGTGTTTTCAAGTGTAAAAAAACTCACATATAACCTTTGGCACCCGCACGTTATTTTGTAAAAAAATGAGATTAGCAACATCTTTAACACCCAAACAGCTCAGTGAACTTCTTCTACATATCACTATCGTTCGCCTTGTTTTTATTGGGGGCTCCGGGTATTCAATGTCATCAACATAAAGGATTGTGCTGTTAGGAGGAGTTCCTATTAGGCAGCCAGCTCGCTCCAGAAGATTTAATAGGCGTTCCTAAAATTATCGATTTTATTACGAAGGCATACTCACTCATGACTCATTCGATACAATTTTATGTCTAAAATTGGCTGTTTTATAGCTAAATTTCATCATTTTATCTAAAGAACTATCTTGTTCATTTCACTATTCTTACAATTGTCTTAGATGCGATTTTATGTCTAAATTTATGTCTAAATTCAAATAATTTTTCATGTTTTAGACATAAATTTCAGCAACTAGGCATTCTTCAAAAATCGACCATTTTGTCCTTAAATTTATTCTTTATCTAACAAAACCCATTTCGCTGTTTTTCGAGCACCTTTCGCTACAATACGCCTCTCATTCTTCAACTCCTGAAGAATATTTTTTATTCGATTGTTTTTTTGTTGCGGTGTTAAAACATCGGGAAGTTTATCCAACAAGAGTTTATCGATATCTTCACGATTGGCTTCATTAAATTTTTCCAAATAAGATAGCACCATACTTTTGTAATAGTCTTTGTCGAAACCCCGGTGCTTTATATAGTCGGATTTTTTGCCCGTGGCGGCAGCCACTTTGGCTGAAACAAATAGATTTGTTTTACGCCCTTCAATTAATTTTTGTTTTCGCAAATGTTTAATCTCTTCATCAGAGATTGGTTTTTGCTTTTGCACCTTATCCAGTGCAATCACATCCATCAAATCCAGAGTGGTATTTTTCATGAGCAATCGGGTGTAATTCTCGTCCAAAATTTTCCCATACAAGCGCACTTTCACCCGGTTCGGTTCACTCAAATCAAAATCGGGCATGGGGAAAAAGCGGTCTCTTTGGGTTTTGAACATTCTGGGGATGCCGCTGCCAATGGTATCGATCATATTCAGGTACACCGTGGCTTTGGCCAAAAATGGATTGCGGTAATGGTCTGGCGGTGCATTGCCCAAAAGCACATTTTCAACCGAGCCGGGAATAAAAGAGCCCGAATTGGTAAAGAGCAATGAATCGGGCTCTTCGACCAGATTGATTCTTCCCGCCAAGGTGTAATCTTGGTGAGCGATACAATTTGCAGGGTCTCGCGAATCACCCAGGGGTCATACTTGGTAAATTCTGTAGGGAATAAAGTATCATCCGGCAGATAGCGGTAGATCAAATTTCGGATTTTTTCGAATACGCGTTCGACAGTCAACATAAAGGGCGGGCCAAAATGATGGTAATCGATTCGTTCGCCCTCATGGTTTTGCAATATCCAAGTGATTTGGGCTTGCGCCGGCGAAAGATAGTGTGCCGATTCTTCCGAACCCAACAATAACAAAGCAGCGTGTGTTACGCTGCCGTTGATGAAAATTCGGCTTCGGTTGAGAAACGCAACGTCATCCCACGAATCGACCTCAGTAACCAAGTTCAGGTGTTTCTTTTTGTATTGCTGCCGGGCAAATTGAATGGCATTATTATCCAAATCGTTTATAGAAGATGTAGGGCAAACCTGAGCCGACCAATCATCTTGCACGATCTGGCGGCGGATTTGGTCGAGCTCATTGAGGTTCAGCGGGCAGAGCGATTCGCCATTGCGGCCATAGTAATGGCCTTCCCATGATGTGGGAATGCTTGGATTGGCTGGAGGGATTTCAAACATCAGCACCCGGCCTTCATCCAAATGCAATTCATGAATATCAACGAAAGTGATTCCATTGCTTTTTTCGTAAATTAATTGCTTCAATTGATCCAAACTGGGGCGCGTGCGCTTGTAGTGGGTGCCGACAATCTGCCGGGGTGGCCTGTCGGTGATACCCATAACCAACCAGCCGCATTCTTTGCCTTTCAGATTGGCTTCGTTGCTTAAAGCCGAGAAATATTTCCCAAGATCATCAGAATCAAAGTTATTCCTCGCTTCTTTAAACTCCACCCATTCAATTTCGGCTGGGAGGTGCATCAATTCTCTCAGTATGGCTTGCAGATCAACCGAAGTCATGATGCCGCCAACGCCCCTTCTGTGTTGAACATCAGCACACAGGCGCGGATCCCGGTGCGTGAATAA
>CAZEZQ010000626.1:0-4199 GCA_964516245.1 uncultured bacterium
AAGAAACCTGTGCCACCCATTGCTTGCCATATTCCTAAACTAACTTGGCATTGAAAATTTTGCTCTCAACTATTGTGATGGCAATGGCAAGTCAGCGCCTCTTTATTCACTTCTGCCAAAGGCACACCGTATTTCTGCGCCAATGTGTTCGCTATTTCCAACCACTTTTCATGCGCCCCGCTGCCCATGTCTTCATGCTCGGTTTTTTCAAACCGGTCCATCATGTCTTTTTGATCATCGGCTTTCATCGCCTGGTCGGCCATGGGGAACAAGCAATGGTCTTCTTTGTTGATGTGTTCGCGCAGCATGGGGATATACCCCCGCGCATTCTGCACGAATTGGTTGACCGCTTCAGCGTCGCCCTGCGCCGCCTTCTCAATGGCTTCATCCATCCCTTTGATGTAATGGCGCCCCTGCTCATGCTCATACAGCATCACCCCGGTAGGCCCGCTGTCTCGTGGAAAACCGTGCGCCTCCATCCATGTAAACAGATGCACTTCTTCTTTTCCGTGATGGCACTTGTCGGCAAAGTTGCGGAAAAACTCAATCGTATTTTTAGCGTCTTCCGCATCCAACTGCTGCTCGCTATTGGCGCGGTAGGCCATCGCTTCCAACACATTCAACACTTGCTCAATCACCCGGTGTTCACTCATCAATACTTCAGTTGCTTTCATGATAAATCTCTCCTTTAGAATGAATTATTGTTTCAAAATTTGGTTCTACAATCTCCTCCCCCAAGTTTGCTGGTCTTTCCCCATAAGTGACCATTGTTCTCTCCTTGAATAACCTAATCGCATATGGTTATCTGATTTAATGCGAAAAATTTTTCCCTTAATTTATGCAATCTGTTTTAACACTTCGCCGTTGTTCATCAGCTCGGCAATCGAAGTGTCTTCCAACAATTTGAGATACTGATCGCGAACCGCTTTCCATCGGTGGTGCAGTGCACATGGGTTCTCTTCCGAACACTGGTTGCGGCCCAATATGCAGCCGCTCCAGCGGTTGATATGGTCGATGGGATCGACGATATCCAGAAGTGAAATCTCTCTAGGCTCCACCGCTAAGCGAAACCCGCCGCCCATGCCTTTTTGTGACTCGACATAACCTTCATGCGAAAACATTTGCAGCAATTTGCCCAAATAATTGCGTGGAGCGCCGATGGTCTCCGCAATGGCGCCCGCACCGGCATACTCTCCATGCGGCAGTTCCGCCAGTGCCACCATCGCCCGTATCGCATGTATTCCGGTCTTCGAAATCATCGTTTCGTCCTTTAATTTATTAATCACATGTTATTATACGATTTTAATGGAAAAGGTCAAGTGGAGAGTTTGTTTTTAGAGAGATTTTTTCTAAGCAATGAATGTTATTTATTTTCCAATTTTTCAAGTTTTGATTTCAAGGTTTCCAACTCATTTTCTAAATTGCTGATTCGTTGTTGAGTATTACGCAATTCTTCATCTTTTTCGGCCGGGGTAAGTAGTTTTTGGCCTGTTTTGAGATCAATTAAGCGGAGGTGATATGATTCGACCATGAGTTCGAAACCTAATTCTGGAACGGTAAATGCGTTGGTTTCGCTGGGGGTGAGGAGTTCGTATTCGTTGCCAGTCAATACGTAACCTTGCAGGGGTGGCGTCAAATATTCTTCAAGAGGAGCATAGATAAAATAATAGCGCACACCCAGCATGGCATACAATGCGCGTTTGGTTCCGAGGTCTTGGAGTTTGGATGATTGGGAAGTGAGTTCCAACGCGAAAGAGGGAGGTTGTTGTTCTTCCCACTGTTTGTAGATTCTTCTCAGTTTCTTTTCGACTCCTTTGACGATGAATACATCGGGTGAGACAGATGTGTTTGGATTACCCTCTTCATAATAGATGAAGAGATTGGTGGCTATATATATATCTGAATCATTGCGGAAGAAATCTTTAAGGGTAAACCACAAATTCATCATTTCATCAATATGAAAATCCGTCTCTGCTATCGGTTGAAAATTCGTTTCTGGGTAAACAATTGGGACGGAATTCTTGTTGGGAAGAACCATTGTGTTTTATTCTCGTTTGGATTTCAAGTATTGTTTACAATTCATTATAATATAACGATTAGATGAATAGAAAGAGAAAATAGTTAGCAAGTGGAAAATCATTCAATGTGACCTATCAATTTTTAATAATGATACCTTGCCTGCAAAAATTCAATTCTCTTTTCACTAACTAAATATATCATTCGGTGCTCTTGTGTAATACGGCGTGACCACACATCGCTACCTAAATATTTCATTGGTTCAGGCTTTCCAATGCCTGAAAATGGATTATCTAGAACCGCTTCTATTAACTCAAAAATCCGATCAGCTACCTTTCGATCATGCTTTACCCAATAGCGTAAGTCTTCACGAAATTCTTTGTGAAATACTGAATCAGGTTTCTTCTTAGATGATTTGTTATTTGATTTCTTTTTCGATTTCACGGCGCAACTCTTCAAGGCTTTGGGGTGGTTCTGATTGAGTGCGAGCACGCTGTAATGCGGATAACAAGCGTTGGGCATTTTTTGGTGAACGAAGTAGGTGAGCTGTTTCCATTAAACCTTGTAGTTCCGTTGCGGCTATTAAAGCGACATCTTCTTTCCCCCTTCGTTGGATGATCACGGTATCGCGATTCTCAGTTACTTCATCGATCAGTTTGGCTAAATTTTCACGAGCTTTCGAGTAGGTTGTTTGAATTGTCATTTCAATACTCTTCCTTGTACAATATCTTTGTACAATATAACATATACAATTCAGAATCACAATCTTTTTATTGAATTTCAACTTGTCTGAATTTTTACCTTATTCTAACAAGAATGTGTATGACAAAATCATACACTTTGTTTCATATTATTCAGTGTTTATAGTATTTTTCGAAAATTTTGTTGTTTGGGTATGGACTGGTTGAATCTTCAATGTATACTTTACTTAGATAATAAATTATCTAGAAAGAGATAGAAAAAAGTAAAGATACAGACTAGATTCAATTGGTTTAAAGTTCATTAATTTTCAACCTTGAATAAACATCAGAGGTAATCGCATGCATCTTGATACCACATCACCTGTTTTTCCTTCCGACGACAAACGGTGGAAACGTGTTGACGCTACCATGCGCCGTTACGGTTATAGGCCGCATGGGCTTATTGAAACCTTGCATACCGTCCAGGAACTGTTTGGTTATCTGGATGAAGATGCTTTTCATTTTGTCGCTAGCGGACTCCGCGTGCCGCTTAGCAAAGTGTATGGCGTCGCCACTTTTTATCATTATTTCAATCTCAAACCTCAGGGCGAACACACCTGTGTGGTCTGCACCGGCACTGCATGCCATATCAAGGGTGTTCCCGATATTATGAAAGCGCTGCATGAACAATTTAACCTGAAACCGGACGAAACCACTCCCGATAACAAAGTCTCGTTGCTCACTGCCCGTTGTGTGGGAGCTTGTGGACTCGCGCCGGTGGTGGTTTATGACAATGAAATTGCCGGATACCAGACAGCGGACGATGTTGTAAAACGTGTCCAGGCTTGGAGAGAATCATGACACCGGAAGAATTGATACAACACAAAGAAGATCATGTCGAGAAACTGCAGTCGTACAAACATCACATTTGCGTTTGTGCGGCAGCCGGTTGTGTCTCGGCCGGCAGCGACCAGTTGTTGAAGAGCCTGCAATCCACCGTCAAAGAAAAAGGACTCTCGACAAGAAGGGCGCCGATCGCAAGGTGGCGGTCTATGACCTCGGTGGCGGCACGTTCGACATCTCGATCATCGAGATCGCCGATGTCGACGGGGAAATGCAGTTCGAGGTGCTGGCCACCAATGGTGATACCTTCCTCGGGGGCGAGGACTTCGACAACCGCCTGCAGGATTACCTGATCGCGGAGTTCAAGAAGGACCAGGGGGTTGATCTCAAGCAGGATCCGCTGGCCCTGCAGCGTCTGCGCGAGGGCGCCGAACGGGCCAAGATCGAGCTGTCGTCCAGCCAGCAGACCGAGGTCAATCTGCCCTACATCACCGCCGACCAGACCGGGCCCAAGCACCTCAATATCAAGGTTTCGCGGGCCAAGCTCGAATCATTGGTCGAAGACCTGGTCAAGCGTTCCATCGAGCCGTGCAAGACCGCGCTCAACGATGCCGGCCTGAAGATCGGCGACGTCAACGAGGTCATTCTGGTCGGCGGGCA
>CAZEZQ010000627.1:0-4197 GCA_964516245.1 uncultured bacterium
ACTACTTGTGCAATGAATCTAATGAAAAATTCTTTTCATTAATCTTTTGTTGCAATTTGCAAAAATAAAAATATAAAGACATTAATTATTTTACTACTTAACCTGAATCTGATATATAGGGGATTTGCTTAATTTCTTAGAAAACAATTAAAATCATTGTATACTATGGAAGATTTGATAGTATGCGAAAATAAACCCGATAGAATTATTTATCATCTTTGTTAAAATCTTTGAATGAGAAACGGACCATACAAATGCAAGATAGAGTAATAAAAGTATTTATTGTCGAAGATCACCCCGTGACATTACAAGGTATCACATCCGTAATCCACGATGAACCGGACATGGAAGTTTGTGGCACAGCGCAAAGCCCCAATGAAGCGTTTCTGCAAATCGAAAATATCAAACCCGATGTAGTTCTCATCGATTTGTTTCTGAAAGAAGGCAGTGGATTTGATTTGATTAAGTATGTGCGAAATCAGCTTCCCAGTAGCAAAATTCTGGTTTGTTCAATGTTCGATAAAGAATTGGTCGGCTATCATGTATTTCGCTCCGGCGCCCATGGTTTTATCAGCAAGCAAGAAATTGTCTCCAAGTTGGTAGAAGCCATCCAAAAAGTACGGCAGGGAGGGGCTTATATAGATTCTCAATTAATCAAAATGCGCTCTTCTGGTATACGCAAAACTCAAGAACCTGAGTTATACAAAAAAATCGAAACTCTCTCCACTCGCGAATTTGAAGTGTTTCAACTGCTTGGATTGGGATGCAACACAAAAACCATAGCCGAAACATTGCATCTCAGCATGAAGACCGTTCAAACCCACCGCTATAATATCCAATCCAAACTCGGCCTGGAAAACAAAGACCAACTGCTGCACCACTCGATCCAGTGGGTGCAGTATTAAATAAAAGTATGGTACGGTGTGGCTCCAAACCTCCTATCACATCACCGGCATTCGTTTTCGCGTTTGTTTGCTGGATCTTCCAAAACTCACACC
Source organism: uncultured bacterium (assembly GCA_964516245.1). Classification (GTDB taxonomy): domain Bacteria; phylum Hinthialibacterota; class Hinthialibacteria; order Hinthialibacterales; family Hinthialibacteraceae; genus CAZEZQ01. Next base: position 999 of record CAZEZQ010000627.1, read on the forward strand.
TTGGCGAATCATTTCTTGTTCCAAAAACGCATAAATCTGTTCACGCTCTGCCGAACGGATTACGGCTTGTTCATGCGCTTCTGACAACACCACTGGATATCCCTTCCCCAAATGCGCCTGTCTGAAACATTGCTCGGCAACCTGGTTCACCAGAGTATCATCCTGCATGATCCATTGTGGAATTTCCACCCGGGCGATTTCACTTCCTACATGCAAATAAAAGAAGGCGATCCGTTGATCTTCTGGATAGTCAGACAAAATTTCTGAGCGGGAACGAAACAAAATCGAGCGCTGACCGGGCTTCAGAATTTTCCAAAACAGCTGAGTGTCGGCCATCACTGACTGAGTGAATTGCTCAGCGTTAGTATCAAAATTGTCTTCTCGAACCAAAGATAACAATTTAACCACATCCCGGCTGTTCGAGCCGCTTAAATACCCCGCGATCAATACACCTGCTTTTTGAAATTGTCTCATAGCATCCAGAAATCCATTTAATATCGACAGGCGATACGGTTCGTGTTTTCGTGCCTGCAAATGCCATTGAATGAAACTCCCGTCAGACAACGCTGCAATTGGTGTTCCACTACGCTTTTCTGTCTCATCAGCCAGTTTCGCCAATTGCTCGATCTCATCCACATCCCGCCGGTCATTTACGGTATCACGAAAAGAAGGCCGTTCAGTTTCCTCACAGTTTTCAAATCCCTGTAGTAGATCTTCATACACAAACAATTGCACATTCGATTCCATCAGAGGTGGATTTTGATACTGTTCATAATCAATACGAACACGGCTTACATTCACCAAAGCCACATGGGCGATTTCGTGATGGCTTGGGTACAACTGAGAGCCATCTGAACTCAACAATACTGCGGGGGTTGGAGTTTTCTCGACGGAATAAACCTGAGTGGGAGATTCATCAAAATCAGGTACGATTTCAGTTGATGCCGCGGCCTTTTCTTTCCAACGTTCCCAATTTTTTTCAGAGTGCTCCCGCAGAAAATGTAATAACTGCTGGCGGTAATTTTCGATCCACTGATCTCTCTCTTTTCGCTGCTCCACATAACGTTGAATATCGGCTTGCAAGCGGTACCAATCCAGCATCTCTGTTTATACCTTTAACAATCCAGCGTATTCCTGCACCATGGTTTTTTTGCCGAACTTTTGAAAATCCACAGTAACTTTCGCCTTTCCCCCCTCGCCATCAACATCAATAACTACACCAAATCCTAAGTTTCGATGGGTTACCATATCCCCTTCCACAAACTCTTCATGCACTTTATCCGAATCGCTATATTCCTTCATTTCAGGCGAGTCGGATAAGGTTTGAGAAATGCTGTTTAACGATTCATCACTCATGTACATCTGGCCCCAACTGATTTTTTCAACACATTCCATGGGAATTTCATCCAAAAACTGGCTGGGTCTGGTCCGAAAAGAATTACCATAGGTTCGGCGGTACTCAGAATAGGTGAGATACAATTGTTTCATCGCCCTTGTAATGCCCACATAGCACAACCGGCGCTCTTCTTCGAGTTTCTCCCGATCATACATAGAATTTTCGTGTGGAAGCAATTTATCTTCCATCCCCGTCAGATATACGTATGGGAACTCCAAGCCCTTGGCGCCGTGCAGCGTCATCAAAACCAACAGATCATTGCTCTCATCCAGGCGGTCCACATCAGAAACCAGGGCTACATTTTCCAAAAATTCCTGCAAGACCAAAATTGTACTCACCGGGGCCGAATTTTCGGCTTGAATGTTCTTTTCAAAATCCGCTGCCGCGTTGATCAGTTCCTGAATATTTTCTTTCCTGGCCTCATTTTGCGGATCTTTGTCTTTCTTCAGCATTTCTTCGTAGCCGGATTCTTCGAATATCTTTTGCAAAAGTTGAGTTAGCGTTAATACGTTGGCTTTCTCCCGCCAGCGCTTAAACAACATGGCAAATGAATGATACGCTTTGCGCGTTGCGATAGCCATTCCTGATTCATCACCCGTTTCCTGTGCTCTTAAGGCGGCATCCAGAACCGGTTGATCGATTGTATCAGCAAACTCAAATAATTTTTGCTGTGATTTTGCCCCCAATTTTCGCTTGGGTTCGTTGACGATGCGCTGGAACGAAACCAAATCGGCCGGGTTCACCAACAACCGGGTATACGCCACCATGTCTTTGATCTCTTTGCGCTGATAAAATGCCAATCCACCAACGATAGTATAGGGAATCCCTCTCTTAATCAGCTCTTCTTCAAAGGCTCGTGATTGGGCGTTGGTCCGGTAAAATATCGCCTGGTCTCGATACGATACGTTTTCTTTATCGTGCAATTGTTGAATGCGCTCGCAAACCCAATAGGCCTCTGAGTTGTGATCGGGCAACTGCACCAAACCGATTTTCTCACCATCCAGATTGTCACACCATAAAGTTTTGTCATGGCGGGTCTGATTATGCGCTACCAAATGAGAGGCGGCAGATAGAATGGTCTTGGTGGACCGGTAATTTTGCTCCAATCGAACGATTTTCACTTGGCCGAAGTCCCGTTCGAATTCGAGGATGTTGCGAATATCCGCTCCACGCCAGCTGTAGATCGATTGATCGTCATCTCCCACCGCGCAAATTTTTTGATGGTGTTTCGCCACTTCCCGCAACAGCAAATATTGCGGATGGTTGGTATCTTGGTATTCATCCACCAACACATGCTTGAACCGTTTGCGGTACACATCGCCAACATCCGGTTTTTCAATAAACAAGCGTACAGCCTGCATAAGCAGGTCGTCGAAATCCAACGCATTGTTTTTGTACAAAATATCTTGATATTTGGCGTAAATACGAGACGTTACTTCTTCGTTAATTGTCTTTGCATTATCAGTAAAGTCTTTAGGAAATTCAAACCGGTTTTTCGCTTGAGATATGAGATGCTGCGCCAACTTCGGTTTTATCCGTTGATTGGATATATCACAAATCGACATCGCCTGCTTGATGGCAGCCAGTTGATCGGCAGAATCGTAAATCGTGAAATTGGGATCAATCCCCAACGCCTTGCCATCGCGGCGAAGTATACGCGAACAAGTCGAGTGGAACGTCCCAACCCACAATCCCCGTGGATCCCCATTAAGCAGTTCACCAACGCGTTCCCGCATCTCCCCCGCCGCTTTGTTGGTAAACGTCACCGCCAGAATGTTCCATGGCGCGTAGCCCAATACCGAA
>CAZEZQ010000628.1:0-4195 GCA_964516245.1 uncultured bacterium
CAAGCAAAATCGGGGACACATCTCGGTGTATAGTGAACCGGGAATGGGTGCGACGTTTCGATTGTACTTCCCCCAGGTGGAGGAAGAAGAAGAGCCGGATGAATATATTTTTGATATCCCCGATGAAATGCTGGATGGGAATGAAACATTATTATTGGTGGAAGATGAAGATAATCTACGCGAACTGGTGGGCCAGGCGCTGGAATCGCATGGGTATGAAGTTTTGTTGGCCAACAATGGTTTTGAAGCGATCGAGCAATACAAAAATTATGAGGGGGAATTATCACTCTTGGTGAGTGATGTGATCATGCCGGGTATGGATGGCCGCCAGACCGCAACGGAACTCAAAAAGCTTAACCCGAAATTAAAAGTAATGTTCATTTCAGGTTACACCGAAGCAGCCATCAACAAAAATGATTTTGTTCGGGGGTCTGTTTTTCTGCAAAAACCCTTCACGCTGAATATGCTGCTGCGCAAGGTGCGTGAGATTTTGGACCGGGATAAGAAGAAGAAAGGGTGAGGGGGGTTATCGAGTATTCGTTAATTTCTTCATGGATTTGCTGCGTTCACTCATAATCACATTAAAAATCTCTGGGCAAAGATAAAGCCGGTTACGTTGTTTGCCTGTGAATTCATTTAATATTCCCAATTTCACCAATTGGTTGACTCCTCGTTTCATTGTAGGATATGGAATATCCCATAGATTCGACAAATGTGAAATTGATAGTACTGGGTTTTGAAATAGATGATCAATCAAACGATATGCTGTTTGGGTTACTCTTCCTTTTTGTTGTTCCAACCGGGTTCGAAATTCGTTTTGCAAATTTAGTAAATTTTCGATTGATCGCAGTGAATCTTGGGACTGATGAATAATGCCTCGAAGAAAATATTGAATCCATGAAAGCCAATCACCTTTCTGGCTTACCTCCAATAATCGCCTATAATATTCATCTCGATATCTCTCAAAAAATTCAGATAAATATAGCCAGGGTTGTGAGAGATTTCCCCTTTCAAAAAGTAAGAATGTAATCAAAAGCCTTCCCACTCTCCCATTCCCATCGATGAAGGGGTGGATGGCTTCAAATTGGTAATGCATCAAGGCACATTGGATTAACACGGGTTCTTTCGGGTTAGAATGAAGATATTTTTCCCAATCGCTGAGTGCTTGTTTCATCTCATCTACAGGTGGTGGAACATACGTGGCTTCTTTGAGTAAACAACCGGGAGGGCCAATCCAATTTTGCTTCTTTCGCATCTCACCCGGTGTCGCATGATCACCCCGTACATCCTGCAATAGTCTTTGGTGTATTTCGCAAAGCAAACGGTTGCTGATGGGTAGAGTTTTCAGACGCTTTAATCCGTATTCCATTGCTTTCACGTAATTGGATACTTCTCGGGCATCGGGGGTGGGTGATTCATCTTCATCGACTTCAAATAAATATAAGTCTTCCATCCCAGTTTGGGTGTTTTCGATTCTGGAACTCAACACGGCTTCCCGCCTGATAAATGGGTTTATGAGTAGATGGGGATTAGGCAATAACTTCCCTGCACCCGATAATTCTCCAATCTTGGCGTTTGCTACTGAAAGCAGGTCTAACAAATCCCAGTTCATATCAATTTTTGGGGGTAAAGGATTGGGAACAAACGCCCAATATCCGTTTGGATGCCGAATACATTGGCCTGCTGTGGAATTTTTGAAAAATTCTGGGTCCATAATTCTGTTAATAGAAACGTAATAAAATATGTGTTCATTAACGTGAAGAGAGCGAAACGTTAGTAAAAACTACCTTTATTAACGTTTTGTGCGTTATGCGTTAATAATGATAGGTGTTATTAACGCATAAAGCAAGAAAATTCTATGGATTTGTGGCCAATTGGTTTATTGGTTAATATGTTGCTAAAGATGCACAATTACTCACCCGAAACCGTGGCTCATTTAATTTTTACGGGTAGTTGCGTTTCAGAGTGGAATGTAAGCAGAATAGTTTGACATTTTTACCGGGATCATGTACATTGCTATACGCTCTTGACTAGAGTGACATTTCACTATGGAAACCAAAACCTACCAATTTATGGATGGAGTTAATAAAAATTGTTTTGAGTAATTAGTCTGTAGAATCACTGAAGATCATATCAATTTCCCGACAAGTTCCGTGTAATTCAAGAATTTGCGATCAGCCGACAATAAATAAGCATCATGAGTAAGAGCAGTTGCAATAATAAGGCGATCTTGGGGATCTCTATGATGTTGTGGTAAATCTACTGCAGTTACAACAATTTGTGGAGTTACAGGTAATGTTATAATTCCAGAACCATTTGACGATTTTTCAAGCCATTCCAATAGATTGTAAGGCAAAGTAATACGTTCATTTCGTTCTAACCAAGCTACTTCAAGACAGCTGATGATAGAAATGGCTACACACTCACTTCGTTCTATTTTTTCTTTGCTATCCAACCCCAATTTTTAACATCATTTTTGATCCACCATAGCCAAATGTGAGTATCAAGTACGGTCATTGTCAGAATACCAATCTGATTCAGGGATTGAGTCATAAATATCATCAGAAATTACGATATTTTCAAAAACGTCTGGATGAGGTTGGCGTAGTGGTGTCATACTCAATTCTGGATCATTGGAATCGATAAAAAAAATTGCTTCCACTTCTTTGTTTGGTGGTAATTTAGGAATTTCCATCAGATTTCCCAAATTATCTGTTTTTAATTTCATTCGTTCAGTATGCACTTTTTTTCCTAATCCTCCAAGCAGGTTTCCCCAAAGTTTCTTTATTCTATTTAAATAATAGCATGATAGAGTCCACTTGAGTAGGAAATATAAGTCGTTGCCGTTTTCCTGAAATTCCTGCCTTTTTCTGGGACGGCTGGAAAGTACGAATGGCTGTATTCATGTCTTCGAAAATATGAATGCAAAATAGATGGTGTTTTTTCAAGTGGATTGATGATGGGATTATTGGAACCCCAAACTCATTCTTTTAAGGACTGGCAAACAACGCCATGCCCGTGGCACCCGGCGCGGTCAAGCGTCGTACTGCAGCGCCCTGGTTATGCGGCAGCCCGCTCGTAGAGATACTCAGGCGCCAAGTCCGCGCCGGTAGGCCAGACTATAGTCCTCAATTCTGAATCTACTCGGAATTCCTTAAAATTAGAGACATCCTTTAAGGGCGCAAACACCTCTCCCCATAGTTCGTCCTTCAGGTCAATAATGCCTTCCTTCCCATCCACGAAAGTGACCTTGATTCGATAATCTTCGATATATTCAGCAGTCTTTACGCTCGGTGTCATCACTCTACACCAACGGTTCAATCTTTTTCAAAAGCTTCCGATCCTCCACCAATTTCCAGTTCTCCAGCAGCTCGGCGCGATGCATATCAAGCCATTCTATTACCAAATTCTGAGCCCGTCGAGGGAACTTCCCCGTCATAATCTCGCCAGTTTATTTCAGGGACTGTACTTATCCTTTGATCACCTTTGTTATACCCATGCGGGTGATACAATTAACGTTGGTTTATGCCGTTCTACATCAAACGAAACTTCAATATTTTTTAATAGATCAGTGAAGGATGGGTCGTGCTGTTCGACCCATCAAAAGTGCGGGTGCCAATGGTGAAATGTTGTTCATTTTACCAATGAAAATCACCTTAAAATAATCGTGAACTCTGGTGACTACATTCCCCCGCCGGGTGCCAAAGTTATTACGCAAGTGCCAATCACTCTTTCAGCAATTTCAAGCGAATCAAATCATCACGGGTCCATTCGGCTTGATCTTCAATTATTAATTTTAATATGTACGTTGAAAAAGTATCTCCTGAATGATGAAATGAAACAGTGACTCGCCTACCATCTTCATGACGGAATTGCTTATGGCTCCCTCTTTGGCGATGTTCATAAAAGCCATCTTTACAAAGTGCTTTTGTGATCTCTATTGCAGTGAGACTTTTCAATTTGGAATAGTTGATGTCGGACATGATGATCTCAAAATTAAACCCCACATGGATTCATAGATGTGGGGTTTAATTTTATTTCGTAAATAGTATCACTCTTATAAGATAGATTTTAAAGATTCACAACCAATTCTTCTCCGATATGGCTGGTTTCTTGATCGGCTGGAATGGGTTTGCCTTCCTCAATCAAATCTTCAACAATCATCTCCACCACTTCATGAATATGTTTGGTGGCT
>CAZEZQ010000629.1:0-4188 GCA_964516245.1 uncultured bacterium
TCCCAAATTGGTGGCCAACGTGGGTTCACCGCTGCCGCTGTAGGTGATGATATCCGCCTTGCGCCATTCGCTTTCTTGAAAATCATTCAAAACCCGTTCGGTGGGTACGAATTCCTGCCGTTCACCGGTCACCACTTGGATGGCTCCCAGTTGGCAATAGACACAGTTAAACGAACAAACAGACGTTCTTAAGATCAGATCGATTCCTAACGATTGTCCAACACGCCAAGAATAAACTGGACCGTACACCGTTGTGGGGAGGTATTCCAACGAGACATCCATGAATGCTTTCATCCTTCAAAAACCGTTTGTCAATAGGGTAACTCGAAATTGAAAATATGAGAGGATCAGGAATCTTTTTGTTCTCTAATCTGGAAGGAATAATGGTTTTATACTCAATTGGTACTCCGTCAATTATTCAATGGTGGGATCAGGTCCCCCTAGCCTGATGTCATTAACATAAGTGGGAGGGCGAGGCTCCCGCCGAGCCGGTTTCTTGATCAAGCGGCTCATCAGGAGATTCGCCCTCCCTATCAACATCCCAATTTGATCTTAAGTTAATGACATTGCTCCCTAGCCCCCCTTAACAAGAGGGGAATATGCTTTGGATATACCATAATTTCATGATTGATTGAGTACTTGAAGATTCTTACGAAGGAGCCAAGCAAAATGCGATATGCCATTTGGATCATCCTATTGTTTACTACCTTGTCTGTGAATTCAGAAGAAATCAACTTTGTGAATACAAATACGCCAGATACTGCTAAGGTGCATTTTCAAATTAATGATGAAAAGGGTGAAGTTCTCCCCTGTTCGGTTTCACTGATCAATGAAAATGGGGAAGGAATTTGGGGTTTGGACGCACTGGGGAATCCGGTGAACTACCCGCATCAACCCAGGTTTTGGATTTCGGGCGATACGGTTGTGAGTGTGACGCCAGATCATTACAAGTGCATGATTTCGAGACCGTATCGCTATCGCACAAAATCCCTGGAATTCAATTTATCTGCAAGCAGCAATGAAGTTGTGCAGGCCACACTTGATTTAGTGGTCGATATGCCCGCCTACGGTTGGTATGCCGGAGACGCCCATCAGCATATTGTGCATGGCGAGCAAGAGTTTGCCGTGAATCCCGAATACGCCTGCCGCGTGGCCCAAGCCGAAGGGGCGGATTGGAGCAGTTTTAATAGTGGGTATAGCTGTGTGCCGGGTGAAAACCTCAGTTTGCAAGAACTTCGAATGAAATTTCAAAAGTTGTCTAATGACCGTTTTCATGCCTTATTGGGAGATGAGTATCCTAAAGATCACTTGGGCCACATGGCGTTTTTTGCGGGTGCTATAAAAAATTGGAACGAAGAAATTGGCTCCAATCCATATTCTCCTGGCCCCAATGAGACAGAAAACTATGCTCATTTTGAGATTATGCGTGAAGTGGAAGAGCGCCATGGTTTGTGTATCTATACCCATCCGGTGCGTGAATATGGCGGCACCGATGAAAGCCCGGCCAATATCGCGCGTGAATTGCCCTTTGACATTCTGGCCGCCCCTGAACTGATCCACACAGTGGATTGGATGACCGATAATCCCCACGACCCTGCCGCGATGAAGTTGTGGTCGATGTATTTGAATGTCAATCATCAAATTGGAATCTGCGCTTTTAGCGACACATGTTATGACCGCCATGACGCCCGGCCTTTCAATAAACGCACGTATGTCTATTTGGGAGACAACAAACCGTCGATGAGCAATCTGGTCTTCGCCATCAAGCAAGGGCGGACGTTCGGCACTTCCGGCCCTTTGCTATTGATCTCATTGGCGGGACGGCCTCCAGGAGTGGTATTACAGGCAGATAACAAAGAGCGAGAAATACAATTTGCTGCATTTGCTCCCGGCTGTGACTATGCCGATCGTGAAAAACAGGTTTTTTTGAATCGAATTGAAATCATTCGCAATGGTGAGGTGATTCATACAGAAAATCTTGAAGGACAAGAGAAAGTTGCATTTAACGGGAGCGCCCAAGTCAAAGAAACGGAAAACGCCTGGTATATCGTAAAAGCATTTACCAATGTTGACAGACAAGTGGCCATCACCAGCCCTTACTATTTTCGCGAAAGTGGATTCACCCCGCCGAAAGCATTGCAGGCCAACGTCAAGGTGCAACTGGTGGATGCCAATGACGGCACACCAATAGCGGGCAATCTTGAATTGCTAGAATATGCAAAACAGGAATCAGAAGTGGTTCGCCGGCTCAAAGCCGGTAAAGAGGGAAGCGAATTTTCCTGTTCTCCAACTTTGCGCATTCGGGCCTCTGTTCCAGGTTATCAAAGTCAAACCAAGAGCATCTTTTTCGATTCACCTGAATTGTACGATGAACTCATTCGCCCATTAGACCGGGAGAAACAACTTGCTTCTGACTATTACCGTAAAATTGTCAAAGCCTGTTTAGAAATACAATTCACCTTTAAGATGAAGCAAAAATAGGTAATAAGTTGGCTTTGGTAAGATGGTATTAATAGCAAGGCATAAATAGCAAGGCATAAATAGCAAGGCATAAATAGGAGGGTGATGCAATAAGGAGGGCGATGCAATAAGGAGGGCGAGGCTCCCGCCGAGCCGCAATGATTGAATTATTTTAATTGCTAGTAAACATTTTGCATAAGCATAAAAGCAACATCTAAAAAGTGGTTTAACAGATCAAATTATCCCGTTCTTGAATTTTAATCTTCTCAACATAGCGATGATTTTGCATTACAATTAAAAGCGAAAAAACAAATACCATTCCACTAAAGGAGATGAAATTATGATTCGTCAAATCTGGATCCTTTTAATGTGTGTGCTTCTATCCACAGCAGCAATTGCCAGCGAAAAAACGGGTCAACCGGCCTCTCACCCCGACAGCAGCGCGTGGGAAAGTTTGTTTGAAGAAGATTTCTCCAATGCGATCGCACCGGAAGGGGTATGGACCCGTGAAGACGGTGTCATCACTGCCAGTGAAGACCAGGCTCTCTGGAGCAAAAAAGTCTATGATGAGTATGTGCTCGATTTGGAATTCAAAACCGCCGAAGGCACCAACAGCGGGGTGATCGTTCATTGCAGCAATATCGACAATTGGATCCCCAATTCGGTGGAAATTCAAATTGCCGACGATCATTCGGAAAAATGGTCGAGCCAGCCGAAAACCTGGCAATGCGCGGCGATCTTCGGACACCTGGCGGCCAAGAAGAGTATGGTGAAAAAGCCGGGAGAGTGGAACCGAATGACGGTTTGGTGCAAGGGGCCGGTTATCCAAGTAATGCTCAATGGCGAATTGGTCACCACCATGAATATGGATTTATGGGTGAGTGCCGAACAAAATCCGGATGGAAGTGAGATCCCCAACTGGCTGAGCAAACCCAAAGCCGAATTGCCACACAAAGGCCATATCGGCTTTCAAGGCAAACATGCCGGAGCGCCGATCTATTTTCGCAGCATCAAAATCAAAGAAATGCAAACCAGGTAGGTTGGGCTCAAAGCAAATTTGCCGTGTAAATTTGCGTAGCCCAACAAGCGCTCTTACATGAAATTGTTATTGCAGTAGGGGCAGACCTCCGTGTCTGCCCCTAACATGATTTATCCCACAATTCACAATCCTTTTTACAACCAAAATCCAACAAATTTCGTTATAGAAGTAAGAGAAAAACTATGCTAAACTTTAGCAGCAGCTTTTGTGAGGTGTCATCATGTTAGGTTTATCTATTAATGCATTGATTCATGCTTTTCTATTAACTGTATGCCTTATTTGGTTGGGGTATACAGTAAACCGCTTGCCCCGTGATGTGCTTACTCTCAAATCGTTATCCACAAGCAACCGTTCTGAACTTTGGACTGAATTGCTGGTTTGCAGCTTCTTTTGGCTGGTGAGTCTTGCGATCATTTTTCTCGTGCTTTGGCCCTGGTTGAACTATTTCATATTGGATGGATTGAGCGCCGCGAAGTTCTTGATTTTATAATGTAGGAGGGAGTCTGTTATGTTTTCTTTGATCATTTATGCTTTTGTGTTGATATTCTGTTTCAAGAGGGTGACCAGCACGATTCAGCGCCTTCCTTCTGATATTGCCAATCTGCAAGGGCTTCGGCAAGATGAAAAAATGGATATCTTCTGGCCTGAACTCACCGCAGTCATTTTTTATTGGATCGTCAGTACCGTTT
>CAZEZQ010000630.1:0-4187 GCA_964516245.1 uncultured bacterium
ATAACCAATGCAAATCTCAGAACTTAAGTGAATGTTTCATACAAGGAGGGCGAGGTTAAAAATGCGCCGTGGCGTGCTCCCGCCGAGCCGGTTTGATTGAACGGCTTCTGATTTACGTAAATAGTATGCATAACCAATGCAAATCTCAGAACTTAAGTGAATGTTTCATACAAGGAGGGCGAGGCTCCCGCCGAGCCGGTTTCTCGTTCAAGCATCTCATCAGGAGATTCGCCCTTCCAATGTTTTTTCTGAAAAACATTTTTGAAAAAGATGCTTGAAACCGAACCCAATGCGTGGGACAATTGAGATGCATCAATAGAACTTGATTCTCCCGAATGGCGGGAGACATCTCACATCAAGAAGGGGGAATAGTTCGGTGAATTCAAAACCAGTTAACCGCAGAAATTTCTTAAGTACGACAGGCAAAACCGGGGCTCTAGCCGCGGCGCAATCGTTTTTTATATCCAACCGCGCATTTTCGGCGAATGACAAAATCCGTGTGGGCCTGATCGGCAGCGGGGGCCGGGGCCGCCGCTTGATGGTGCTCACCAAAGAGATCGATCCATCCTTGGAATTCGTCGCGGTCTGCGATGCCTACGAACCCAACCGCGAGCGGGGATTGCAGATGGCTGGAGCTAAAGCAGCCGGCTATGTAGATTACCGCAAGCTGCTGGAACGCGGTGATATCGATGCCGTCTTCATCGCCACCCCCGAACACCTGCACGGCACCCAGCTGATAGCCGCGGTCGAAGCGCGCAAAGGCCCCTATGTAGAGAAACCAATGGCCTTCTCGGTCGAAGAAGGCGTGAAGATTATTCAAACCGTGCGCAACAGCAGCCGCATTGTTCAGGTAGGCATGCAGCGGCGCAGCGCCCCTATGTGCATCGAGGCCAAACAGCTTGTGGAAAAAGGCGTGCTGGGCGAAGTCACCCTGGTGCGCGCCCAGTGGTATTGGCATGTGAATCCACTCAACAAAAATGTGAAGCTGCAGGGCGATTTCGATTGGGATCTATTTCTAGGCCCGGCGCCGCAGCGGCCGTTTGACCCAAGCCGGGCGCTGCAATGGAACTGGTATTGGGATTACTCGGCGGGCATGATCACCGGCCAGGGCGTGCATTTGTTGGATTTGATTCAATGGTATATGGAAGAAAGCATCCCGCGCTCTGCCGTAATGCAGGGGGGCTCGTACCGCTTGGGCGGTGAATGCCCGGATGTGTTCAGCGCGAGCTACGAATACGAGGGCTTTACCGCTTCGTGGATCCTCTCGTACAACAACAGTTATGACAACGGGTGGAAGGTGATCTTTCAAGGCACCGAAGGCACCCTGGTGATCGGCGAACCGATCTTCGCCGAAGGTGAACGGGGCTACCGCATCTACAAAGAACCCTGGCGCGATATGGAAAACCGCACCCCCATCTACAAAAGCGAAGAGGGACTGCCCACCGAACCCCATATCACCAATTGGATCGAATGCATGCGGTCTCGCAAAGAACCTAACGCTCCGGTCGAAGTGGGCCACACCTCCTCAGCAGTCTGCCACCTGGCCAAGCTGGCTTTTCTGAACAAAACGGTCGCCAAACTGAATGAGGCATGTACGGAAGTAACGTTGTAAGAAAGTGGGGTAGGTTTGAGTGAAAAGTTTTGAGTAGTTATATACTTTGCAAACCCAAGTCTCAAAAGAGAAAAGCCGTTTATTTGATGGTAAATGTCTATTCGCCATTCTTGATTGTGCTTTTCTCGTATTTAGCTATACCATTTGGCATTGGCGAAACACATGACAGAACTTTGAGGGTTGACTCATAGTTGATATGGAATTTGGTGATCTTATCTATTCTTTTGTTTAGTTTTTGAAACTCTTTTTTTGGGTTTTTCATGCTCAAAATAAAAAATTCTGTAACTGTTTATTGGCGGATGCGCACCAAGCATTGCATAGATCTCTTCATAGAATGCTTTGCCGTTAATAAAACTTATTTGATCTTTATGTTCAGTGGGTCCACTACTACTAAATAGAGTCATTTGACTATGATCATCAATGTTGCCTTGATAAATATCAATATCTGATAAATCTTCTTCGATAAATGGATGAGTTATTAAAATATCCGACCAATCAATTTTGCCATTGCAATCCATGAGATGATCACGGTCTCCTGTATGCAAGTATTTCGCTCCTCGCAAAATAGCGGTAGCGAGATGTACTGCATCTACACATGGCAAAGATTTACTATGCTTTGAGATTAAATGTGATCTTATCTTCTCAGTTTCTTGAGCGATAATATTATTCACTGGGTCAAATTGAATTTCTGGTCGATTCAGAAATTTCTCTATAAATGCTTTTTTCTCCCGAGTTTTATAATGAACAGATAATATTTCTGCTTTCACTAAAATAGATGATACTATTTTCGCTTTGCCCTCATTTATTTTGTTAATGATGTGTTCAATAGATTCTTTGTGTTCAAGATAATAACTATTGTCATATATTGCCCCAAAATATGCTAGATACATCCATGTATCCCAACCATATATTTCAACGGAATTCTTCATTTCTCTTTTCTTTTTCTAGAAATTCATTGATGTATTGAGAATTCTTTATTTCAGGCATGGCTCCATAAGCATCATTCCAAGTGGGCAAACTTTTTATATCTAGAGGAATTATATCGTGAATGTTTATTCGGCTTGGAGTGAGTAAAGATGCATGACATTCGACTAAACCTTTTATTTTCACATATTTTTGAAGATTATCGACTGCTTTTTGCGTAATATCTTCATGATCGGAATGAAAATAACATAAAATACTTTCACCCAAATTTGTTTCGATGTATATTTTCCATTTCTTTTTGTTCTCTGGTAAAACTACACCATATAGTACTCCATTGATTTCATCTTCATATCTGTAAAGTTTCCCCAAAAACTTATTTGCATTATCTTTTAATTTTTTATTAATATCAATTTTTGTTCCACTTCTACTAATAGTCGCCCCAAGATTTTTTTTACGAAGCCGATCATAGCAATTGATGAGATTTTTGAATCCTTCAGCATTACACCCAGCAGGATATTTATCTTGTTCCTGTATATCATAATACCAAGACCAAACTCTATTTAATCTCATGGTATTTACCAAATGCGTATTTGTTTCAATTGGCGCAGTAGACAATTCAAAACTTCCTATACCACTGTCTTTTATAATCCAACGAACAGCAATACCATCATGAAAACTTTCATCAACATTCTTGAATAAATTTTTGAACGGCTCTAGGCAATAAATTAACTGATCTAAATCAACCAGTGTTTCTTCAGTCTCTAAATCACGAAACTTTATGTTAAAAGGTTCTAATTCAGGCATCTTTTTTCTTCTTTCCTAATAAGAACAAGCCAAATCTCAAATTATTATAGCAGATTTTAAGTACTAATGTGAATTGTTCTCTTGAGAGTTCTCTTCTCGCTTGGGGGCTTCGCAGCGGTTGTAGATGCGGGTGATTTGGTAGAGTTGGTCGCGCACATGTGGCGTGAGTTGGTCAATCGAGAAGCGCCAGGTCCAATTGCCCATGCTTGTACCGGGGGTGTTCATGCGGGCGTCGCTGCCCAGGCCCAGCACATCCTGCAATGGGATGACGGCGATATTGGCCACCGAGCGCATCAAGGTGCGAATACAAGCCCAGTTGATCGGCCGGCCGTCGGCATCCATATATTGGTTGGCGAATTCGCGTTCGCGAATCTCATAATCTTCTTCCAATGTCGAATCATGATGCGAAAGGTCCCACCAGCCGACTGTCGTGTCGTTGTCGTGCGTGCCGGTGTAGACCACCAAATTGCGCACATAATTGTGGGGAAGATAATCGGAGTTCATGGTGTTGGGGTCGAAAGCGAATTGTAATACCGCCATGCCGGGCAGTTCGAATTGCTTGCGCAGTTCTTCTACCTCTTCAGTAATAAGCCCCAAATTTTCTGCGATAATGGGCAGGCCGCCCATGGCTTCGCGAACCGCGGTGAAAAATTCCGCCCCTGGGCCTTTTACCCATTGCCCGTTTTCGGCCGTTTCATCCCCCGCAGGCACCTCCCAATAGGCTTCGAACCCGCGAAAATGGTCCAGCCGAACGATATCCACCAATTTGAAGGTCTGCTGCAGGCGGTCGATCCACCAGCGGTAGCCGTTGCGGGCCAAGAGATCCCAACGGTAAATCGGGTTGCCC
>CAZEZQ010000631.1:0-4187 GCA_964516245.1 uncultured bacterium
ATTATTAAAGAGATTATCCATTTCAAGATTTAGCAATTTATTAACTATCTTAATGATACGTTTCTTTTCAGATTGCTTTCTTGGAAATTTTATAGGTATATTTTTAATGTCCTCTTTAATAATTTCATGACACCACATGCCCCAAGAACCACTACACATCCATAAATAATATCTTGTAAGTGATGACCAGAGTATAGCAATCAAAACCTTTGCATCATCATTAGAAAGATTATTTACAGGAATACAGTAAATAGAATTTCTAAAGCAATATGAGTTGTATTCTAAACGTGCAACTATGACACCTTTTTTATCACTTTTTTGTTGGATTCCACGACTAATTAAAATACGTTGACCTTCATACAAGTCTTTCTCACGTCTTCTTTCAACACCATCAATATCTAAATTTTTAAATGCATGATTTGAGATTTTACCATACCGTTTCAACTGATCTTTAGGTAATTCCTTGTAATTACTTAACCAATCAAGTGGATATTTTTTTTTCCCTTTAGAATAACCTTGACTAATTTTGCAATAAAGGTTTTTCTCACTTAAAAAGTCAGATAATGGTAACTCACATTGAAGATTATTTATTAAATTTTCATCTAAATGTCCTCCCCACCAATATATTTTCCATAAAAGCTCATTATGTAAAACTGACATTTGATTTATAGTATGCATATCAGTTAAGTTGAGTATTATACTCTGTGTGTTCTTTATAAAACCAGTTTTCTTAACAGTCCAATATTGGAAATTAGAGTCTTTCTCTGGAGGAGAATTCATAAAAACAATTGAAGCAAATGGTGCGATAGATAAAGAATTGCGACCTTTGCCGGTAAAGAATACTTCACGAACATGTGAGAAATTCACAATTGATTTTAGTGTGGTATTTTTCAACCAAATTGAGCGAAAATTTTTGCTTGTAGACTGTCTTTTAAAGAAAATACCCGATGAAACAAGAAGAGCTGCTACACCAGAAGGCTTTAAAAAATCTGTAGCTCTATTTATGAACGCTTGTGAAAGTTCTTTATCACCTAGTGGAAAATCATGTTTTTTACACCACTTTATTTCTTGAGATTCGATTTCATTAATTGATCCCCAAGGTGGATTTCCTATTACTAGGTCGAAAGATTTGGATGAAAATTTATTTCTCACTTTCTTATTAAAAAGAAATTCGTCAATATCAAAAGCATTACAAGCCAATAGAACGTCATAGTGCTGATTTTTGTCACGATCAACTTGTTCTTCGTCGTATATTAAGTTTGGTAACTTTTTATTTTTAAGAATATCCGGTGAACGTTGATAATGAAGTAAAGCAAGATAAAGACTAAAAGCAGCAACACGAATTGCTTCTTTGTTTATATCAATCCCAGCGATTTGGTTTTGTAAAATTGATCTTAACTCTTTGTCTGAAAGTCGTCTTTTCTGTATAAATGTCTTGTATCGTACAATCCTTCGAAAAGCTTCTACTAAGAAAATACCAGAACCACAGGCAGGGTCTAGTATTCTAGGCTTTTTATTTAATTCATTGCTAGTTAATGATTGAGACAAAAGAAATTCTACAAGATTTCTAGATGTATAAAAACTTCCTTTATTGTTATTCTTATTTTGTTCGCTATTATAAAATTCTTCATATATACAACTTATAAATTCTATCGGTATGATGTCAAATTTGTATGCAAAGAAAAACAATTTTGGATGATCAATTTCACCACTCAAAAATTCTCTGAGTTTATTTAAATGTTCCTGTTTAATAAATGGTTTTTCATCGTAAATTGATCGAAAAATATCACCATTAAATCTTTCATTAAGTTCTTCAAATAGTACATCATAGATAAATGATTTACTTTTTAAAAAATTTATATAATATGAGTTTAATTGATTAAAATAATTATTTTTGTTTTCAAAATCTTGGAAAACTTTAAACCATTTAATATTTTTCTTTGACAGAGAATAATAATAATCTTTGGTTAATATATTTCTGTCTTCTAGATAGCGAATGAATATTGACCGACCAATTAATGCATGAACTTGCTTTTCAGAAATATTTCCAATGCTTAAAATTTCGTTTTTAACTTTTTTTAGATCAGAAACAAGCCTACGTTCAACTCTATTATCAAATCCAAATCGTTTATCCTCAAACAATTTTCCAGTTTCTATTTGGCTTCGATGATATTCATTTACTAGAGTTTGCACTTCTGAAACAGAATTAATAGTTTTGAGTAATCTTTTTTCAAGGGAACTTTTATCTGAATTCTGAGTTGGGATATTTGTTAAATTAAAAATTGAAAGTTCACCTGGCTTAGCTAAAAAGAGTAACTGTGGTCGTGACATGCACCATATTTTATTATAAATATCATTCCATTTTTCATTATTGATTGAATTTTGTTTTGCAAAAATAATTACAGGATTATTATCAAGAAAAAATACTTTTTCTGCACCAACATATTTTGTTAAAAAAATCCAATCACCTTTTTCAATCCAGATAGATTTATTAATTGTTTTAGGTGAATCTTTGGCATCATACAATTCACCATTCTCATAATCTAATAGTTTATAGGAGTTATTTAATAAATCGTCAGCTGTCACAGTTGGCATCTAGAAACTCCAGATTTGTATTATAGCAATTATAATTTACCATAAAAACTTGAATTTACAACCTTAAAATAACAGGAATCAATAATGTAGATTCTATCCTCACTCCTCCGCCAATTTAATCCCCAACAACAAATTCTTCCGGTCCCCCCGCGTCTGGCCGCTTAGCCTTCCACCGAGCGACGAGGTCGACAGCCGGTTTGATTGCACCACATTCTGCGAATTCACAAACACCGGCACCCCGCCGAATGCTTCCCAATCGTCTTCATTGGCGAGAATGGCCGAACTTATAATTGGGAAAGTGGTCGAGTGCTGGCCTTCTTTTCGCTTCTCTTCAACACTGGCCCGCGGCAGCGAAAACCTCTGCGGCACGTCTGAATCCGGGTTTTCTGGATCATCAAACTGGGGTTCCACACTGTCATCCAAGCGCCCGGCATACACCTTGGTTTTCAGCTGCCGTTCGCTCTCGGCGTGATACAACTCGGCTTTTAATTTTAAGCCATTGCTGGCGCTGCCTTTGGGAATCAAACGCAGAAAATGCTCAGGAAACACCATCGCCACCACCTCTTCATCATCAAACAAACTGAGATGAATGGTATTGTTCAAGGTATAAGAAGGGTAATCCCAGCGCTTGGTTAAAATCCTCCGCATATCAATCAATTCCCGCGGCACATGGCCATGTATCCCAGTTTGATCCGCAAATATCACCCGCACCTCAATATGGTAAATCTCCGGTCCCGTAGATCCTTCCCGCTGTTGTTCGATTTCTTGACCCCAAATGCTATGCGAACAAATCAAAGCAATAAATAAAATAAAAATTGTTTTATTCATGGTTGTATCCTCGAAAATTACTTCATCTAAGGTTGCTGCTGACTAGAATGACGTAACTGTGTAATGAAAATCCGTTCACCGATTATTCGATAATACACGTTGTGCATTCGATATATGTAGCGACGTTTTTCGCCTTTCCGTGTGTGTCCCATACGTGGATTATCGGTCAAAAGCTCAAAACTATAATAGAGACCTTCGATGTATTGATCGGTTTGGGCTGGTCCAAAATTATTGTCGGTATAGCGAATGATCTCTTCAATGTCGGCTTGAGCTTGGTGAGATAACTCATAGATCATTTGTTTTTTCAGCCCGTACTCTGGCTAGAATCTCTTCCTTTGATTCATGCGGAGCCACTCCGCTTTGAAAGGCTTCTTCTTCATCGCGCTCGATGATGGCAAGCCGTTGTTCATCAGTTAAACGGTTCCATAACTCCCGATCTTCTGCAGTAGGAAAAACCGTGGAATGAAACTTGATATTTGAGATGTCTATTGTTTTTGTTTCAGTCATAATTACTAAACTGTCCATTTCTTTTTTTGATTTAATTGTAGCATTTTTTGATGAGAATCACTCACAAAACTCTTTTTAACGTGGTCATAAAGAAATCCCATGAGCGAATATTTTGAATCCATAAAAAAAGGGGCTGAAGAAGCCTTGGCCTGGAAACGAGGCGAGAATACTGGAGCCCGTGTCAAAAAGTTCTCGGCTATGAATGACGAACCGGCAAAAAGTCTGATCCATAAAATAGGCACACAATATATAGTAAC
>CAZEZQ010000632.1:0-4186 GCA_964516245.1 uncultured bacterium
AATGTCTTGTATGAAAGACTGGGGATGTAGAAATAACCAAGTTTGTCTTTTTCTTGATATGCGCGCTTTTCGATGATCTTTCGAATGACATACAATTTCCGTTCAAACGCCATCGAATCAGAAAGCGCAGAATTCTTTTGGATAAATACCTGGCGAATAAAGGGCATGCCTTCCCGTGAGAGCCAGCCAATCTTGCTTTCATCCACCGGAACATCCCGCCAGCCTAGTATGGTTTGCCCTTCATCTTTTATAACTTGTTCTATCAATTGGGTGGCATATTCACGTTCATGTGACTCAGGTGAGAAAAACACCATCCCAACGCCATACTCTCCATAAGGAGGCAGATCAAAGGGCAACTTGGCAGTCGCTGAGCGGAGAAACTCATCCGGCATTTGAATGAGCATACCCGCGCCGTCTCCGGTATCCGGGTCGCAGCCACATGCCCCCCGGTGAGTCAGATTGGCCAAGACTTCGACACCTTTTCGAATAATATCGTGGGATTTCACGCCTTTCATATTGGCGACAAAACCCACACCACAATTGTCATGTTCGGTTTGGGGATCATACAGGCCAATGGTTTGCGGTCGCATTGCCTTCATCATAAACGCCTTCCTTCCAGTTTGACTTCTAACCCGCTAGAGACACCTCTCCATGAGTGGCACTCTTAAGCGTGTCGCTTCCCCTTCTTGTTTGCTCCTCTTGGGAGGTTACTCGTTGGCAACTTTATATTTTTGGCGGCCTAAGCCGGTAGGGGATAATCTTTGGATTTCCCGGATACGGGATTTTTCCCTTGTAGGTTTATTTTAACGGTACATACAGTGATCCAATCAAATCGAGCAATGATTATAACCCGAAATTGTTGTAAACGTCCAGATGCAATGTATATAAATTTATTGAATAAGTGAATCCACCCCAATTAAATCGAAAGACTTTTTTTTATCTTTTTCATGATATTATAACAGAATTCAAATTTGTGTAGGTGTAAAATTAATAGAAATTGTAACTTTTATTTAATATTTCGTATTTCATACATATTATCCAACTACTTAAAAACTATCCAAAAATATTTGAATTTTTCTAAACTCAATACCCATTGGGGAGGGCGAATCGGGGAGGGCGAATCTCCTGATGAGCCGCTTCCACCCACTACCTTCGATTCACCAACCGAGGCTCGGCGAGAGCACGCCACGGCGCATTTGCAACCTCGCCCTCCCCATTAACTCATTACCCATTGATATAATTTAACTTGAAAATCTGAGAGACAAATTCTCACAATTTGCCCGTTAGAATCTAATGAATTAAACATAAACCTCCAATAATGCAACATTTTTTTACTTCAATCTTCACCGATATAGTTATTTTCTTTACCAGCACTCTCTTCATTTTCACAACAATTTCATAAAACAATTTTCAAGTTATTCAAAACGATTTTGGTCATTGAATGGTGTAAAACAGCAGTTCCTCCAAATGAAATATTCAATCATCGGGAAATATTTAATCATCCAACTTTTCACGAATGGTTTTGGTGAAAGCATCACTGGTAAAAGGTTTGTTCAAAATCACCCGGTCCGGTGAAAATCCATCTTGTGTATTCATTTCGTCTCCCGTATATCCAGACATAAATACTACTTTCATTTCAGGCCGTTCAATCGAAAAATGATTGGCCAATTCAAATCCACTCATGTGGGGCATGATCACATCCGTCAACATTAATTGAATGGGAGAGGGATGCTCGCGTGATATTCGAATCGCCTCCACAGCATTATCGGCCGCCACAACCGTAAACCCGTGATTGTCCAAAATTTTTTTTGTGAGATTCCGCACAGAGGGATCATCTTCGACCAATAATATGGTCTCAGATCCATTCAGCCTCACCTCATTAGAAAAATCCACTAGCGCTTCATCTTTTTCTTCAAAAACACGAGGCAAAAAAATCTCAAAGCGCGTACCCTCTTGAATTTGGCTTTCTACATGAATGTACCCACCACTTTGTTTCACAATGCCATAAACGGTTGCCAGACCCATACCGGTGCCTTTGCCTCTTTCTTTGGTTGTGAAGAATGGTTCAAAAATGTGGATTAGAGTTTGCTGATCCATCCCGAAGCCTGTATCCATCACTTCTATGGCCACATAGTGGCCAGCAGGGATAACAAAACTTCGCTTGTGTTGACGTACACTCAAATGCATATTCTGAGTTTTTATAGTTAACTCACCGCCCTGCGGCATGGCGTCACGAGCATTGATGACCAAATTGAGGATCACTTGCTCGAGTTGAACAGGGTCTACCTTTATATATCCCAAATCGGAGTTGGCGTGAATATGCAATTGAATGTGCTCTCCAATCAAACGATCGATCATATTGGACATTTCTTCAATGACATCGTTCATATTGATTACTTTGGGATTCATCTTCTGGCGGCGGCTAAAGGCAAGCAATTGACGGGTCATGGCAGCCGCCCGGTCCCCTGCCCGTTTGATTTCACTGATATCTTGATAATAGGGGCTGTCTGCATCCAGTTGACAAAGCAACAATTCGCTATACCCAGTGATGGCGGTCAACAAATTGTTGAAATCATGGGCGATCCCCCCAGCCAATTGGCCAATGGCTTCCATCTTCTGCGCCAGGCGCAGCCGGTCCTGCAATTGTTTTTTCTCTTGTTCGGCGGAAATATGATAGGTGATATCGTCTATCGTGCCCAACACACCCACAACTTGGCCAGTTGGATCGTGCATGGGAAATTTGCTGATTTCCAGCCAGTGAACAGTTCCATCATGTTGTTCTTGTTTTTCGACCACTTTTAGTACCGGTTTATTGGTTTCAATCACTACACGGTCGTAACGTTCGTACAACTCCCCTTTCGATTCACTCCAGGGCAAGGATTGGTCTGTTTGCCCTATCACTTGATCGGGATTTTCCAAATTCGCTTCTAACGCCGTGTTCTTATTGCACCCCAAATACACCTGATTCACATCTTTCCAGAAGATCGACTGGGGAATGTTGTCCATCACCATTTGCAGCATGGCTTTCGATTTCCGCAGTTCCTCTTCCATTTCGATTTTGCGGCTGACATCCCAAAAAATTCCTTGAAGGCCTGCCACCTCTCCGTTTCCATCCAATAAGGGGATTTTTACTACATGGTTGGTGTATTCGGTTTTGTCGGAAGATACATATTTTTCCAGGGATTCATGGAATTGCCGGCTTTGAATTACTTGACGGTCAACGGATTGATATTTTTTTGCATACGGTTCTGGATACAGGTCAAAATCGGTCTTGCCTAGAATTTCTTCTGCATTCTGAATGTTTACCATTTGTAAAAAACTTGGATTCGCAAAGGTATATCTTCCCTCATAATCTTTTCGGTAAATGCATTGAGGCAAAACTTGCACCAACGATTGATATAGCGATTTTGATTCATGTAATGCTTTTGTTCGTTCATTTACCAACCTTTCCAATTGCCTGTTGCGTGAAGAAATTAAAACGATCAATGCCAAAATCGTACTGACAGCAACAACAGTTATCCACCAAGACCTCAGTTTAATGAACTCAATTAATCCCTGATTAACATTCTTGTTCGAAGACTGTGTATCCTCATTTGCATTGGATACATCAGGGTTGGCTTGAGAATATCTTTCAAAAGAAATAGGTCCGAAAGCAAATCCCTTCCCCCATGGCAACAGGTGATGGTAATTGTAATTTCTGAACATCTGCTTTGCTGAGGATGGATATAGTGAATATAAATCTGCCCATGATGTATGGCAGAGCAAACCAGAAGTAACCAAAATAGATAAGATATAGAAAGATGCTACGCGATAATTCATTTTTTCGGTTTCATTTCCTTATGTAATTCATTCCCGTTGGATTTCAAATCAGCAAAATACAAATCGAGTTTACAAGAAAATGAATTGCGATGCGAAAAGAAAATGATTTATCTTTAATGTAGAAAACAGTGGATATGGATTGATGGGTTATAAAAGGACATAAAAAACCAAAAGGACCCAAAAGACAAAAATAATTTCAATGTTCAAAGCCGCCAGGAGGGCGAGGCTCCTGCCGAGCCGGTTTTCTGCAAACACGAATGCAAACGAATTTAGATGTTTTCACCCATCATTCCATGCTTGACCGACCACTACTACTCTGTCACACATGAAATGATGGCAATTCATTTCAATGTTCAAAGCCGCCAGG
>CAZEZQ010000633.1:0-4182 GCA_964516245.1 uncultured bacterium
ACCGCTGTGGGCACGTGGTCGCGGATGGGGAAGGTGCTGACTACAAGGCGGCAGCCTGGTTTGAGTTGGGGCCAGATCTCCCGCTGCACCCGCTCCATCGAGTGCGGCAATAAGTAGCAGAAGACCACATCCGCCTGGCTGACATCCGCTTTCCAAAAGCTTTGCAGGCGCACATCATCGCCGCGCAGCTTTGAGTAGAGATACATAAATACCGAAATTTCATACCCGATGGCCCGCGCCCCCAATTGTTTGGCGGCTCGTAACAGGCGGCCGTCGCCAGAGCCAAAGTCGACTACGGTCTCTCCCTGTTGAATTTCCGCTATATCAAGCATGCGCTGCAAGGTGCGCCGGTCGCTGGCAATGAAGGGGGCGCCGGTTACGTTGGCGTAAACACTGGGCAGAGCCATAATCACCAGCGGCACCGTGCCCCAAGCCGCATGCAGCCCGATTGCATTCAGGCAGGCAGAGACAGTCATCACCAATACGATCAAAACAAGATAATCAACCATATTCGAATCATGGCCGCTTGCATTTGCGCTCCAACACAAAAATTGTGACATCATCCATAAACGGTTCTTCAGGATGAAAATTGCGTATTTCTTCCACCAGGGCGTTAACAAATTCCTGAGCGGGCAAGTGATGGTATTTCAATACCAACGATTCGAAACGTTCGGTACTGAACAATTCACCTTGCGGATTGCGGTGTTCGACCAAGCCGTCGGTAAACAAAATCAATTTGTCGCTCGGTTCGATTTCAATCTCATCTTCGTCGTAATTATCGTTTGCCATCAGTTTCAGGGGAAAGCCGTGATGGGTCTTTAAATATTCCACTTTGCGTTCTCTGGCGCGATACAGCATCATGGGTTCGTGCCCGGCCGAGGCATAGCGAAACACCATCTGATCCAAGTTTAATACCCCGTAAAACATGGTGATGAAGATGGTAGGGGCGAGATGTTCGTTCAATTTTTCGTTGGCCACTTTAAGCGCGGTGCTGGGGAAATGGAAACTGCGAATGAACGAATGCATGAGAGTGTGGGTGATGGCCATCACCACAGCCGCCGGGGTGCCGTGGCCGGTGACATCCGCCATCAACAAGCCCCAATGTTGTTTGCCGATTTCAATCAAATCATAATAATCGCCCCCGGCTTTTTCGCAGGGTTCGTAATAGCGTCCAAATTCGATTTCTGGGTGATAAGGCAGATGATCGGGCAAAAAGGAACGCTGAATGTTGCCTACATCTTCCAATTCTTTCTCGATGATACCACGAGCTTTCAGCAGTTCCTCATTGGTTAACTCTAGTTCTTTTTTCGAGGCCAACAAATTGTGGTGCAAATCGCGAATGCGCAGCATGGCCCGCACCCGGGCCAGCAGCTCTTCACGGCCAGGAGGTTTCACCAAATACTCATCCGCTCCGGCATCAAGGCCTTTTACTTTGTTATCCGTATCTCCCAAGCCGGTGAGCAGTATGACAGGAATCAAATAATCGTTCCAATGTTCTTTGATCTGGCGGCAAGCGTCAAAGCCGTCGAGATAGGGCATACATACATCCATAATGACCAAATCGGGGGCTTTTTTCTTGGCCGCCTCAACCGCATCGCGGCCATTGTTCTCTACCCGATACCCATACCCCTCCTTACGAAGAATGGCTTCGAGCAAAAACCGGTTATCTTCTTCATCATCCACGATCAAAATATCGCGCATGCTATTGGGAGGGGCTTCAAATCTCAATTGCGATCACCTATATGTTAGATTATACCCGTTCTAACATAAATCATTTTTTGTGAATCGCAAATACATACGAATCATTTTCATAGGCGTCTGCACCGTGATTTGACCATGACAGAGGAAAGAATGAAAACAATAAAAGGCGAAATCATTTCGCCCTCTTTTAATCAAATTCTAACCAAATTTTTTAAGTGAATGAAAAACCCGTTTTCTCTTTTGTCCTTTACTGGGTAAAAAAAGACTCCATTTGCTTTTGCAATTGATCAATTGATTCAGATTGAAACGCAGCATCTATAATCGATTCCAGTGTAGACAGGTCACGCACCGAAGTGATTCTCTCCTCAATGGCGATAGGAACTTCACCAAATTTAGACTGTACCAACTTGAATAAAGTATTCACCAATCTTTTCCGGCCTTCTTCAAGTGCTTCTTCACGACCTTCCTCTCGTAACATATCTGCAATGGTTGGCATGGCTTGCTCTCCTTCTACCGGAAACTCAACTCCCAATCCATTGCGTGTGGAAAACTCCTTCTTTGTCGATGCGCTCATACGTATGCGCGCCGAAGTAATCGCGCTGGGCCTGCACCAGGTTGGCGGGGAGGCGCGCGCGGCGGTAGTTGTCAAAATAGGCCAGCGAGGCGCTTATGGCGGGGACCGCCACGCCCATTTGCACCGCTAGCTGTACAGTATCCCGCATGAAATTAGGAGCCATCAACAAATTGGGCAGGCCGGGCTCTTTGGCGAAGGCTTCGCGAATCCAATCGAGAAAGACGGCGCGAATGATACAGCCCCCTTTCCAAATGCGAGCGGCTTCACCTAGCGGCACTTCATAACCAAACTCTTCAGAGGCTGCTTTGATCAACGCAAAACCCTGCGCGTAAGAACACACTTTGGAGGCGTATAGGGCAGCGCGGATATTCTCCACCACGGTTTTTTTATCAATGCCGCTTGGTGGAGTTGGATCCGAATATTCTTTTGAGGCTTTTACCCGTTCTTCTTTTATCGCGGAGATTAAGCGGCCATCCACCGAAGCGGTTATTGTGGGGATGGGGATTCCCAACTCCAACGCGGTTTGGGTTGTCCACTTGCCGGTGCCTTTTTGGCCCGCGCTGTCGAGAATGCGGTCGATCAAGACATCATTTGAGCCTTGGTCATCGGGAAAATTTACAATCTTCGAGGTGATTTCGATCAAATACGATTGCAGTTCGCCCTCGTTCCATTCGATGAAGATGTCAGCGATTTCTTTTGCCGATAGCCCCAGGCCGTTGCGCATCATGTCGTAGGTTTCGGCGATCAATTGCATATCGCCGTATTCGATGCCGTTGTGGCACATCTTCACGAAATGCCCGGCGCTTTTCTTGCCCATATAGCCCACGCAGGGGCCACTATCGGTTTGGGCGGTGATTTTCGAGAAGATCGGTTCGACCGCATCATAGGCTGCTTTGTCGCCGCCGGGCATGATGCTCGGTCCCCATAGCGCCCCTTCTTCACCACCGCTAATGCCGGTGCCGAGAAAACGAAGCGGTGAGTTTTCAAAGCGCTTCATGCGCCGGTCGGTATCGCCGTAATACGAATTGCCGCCGTCGATCAAAATATCACCCTCTTCGAGCAAGGGTTCGATTTCATCGATCACCGCATCCACCGCCGGACCCGCTTTCACCATGATCAAAATCTTGCGTGGACGTTCGAGCGCTTCGACAAATTCTTTCAGCGTTTTCGCGCCCACACAGTTTTTGCCCTTGGCGCGGTTTTCAAGAAACGCTTCGGTTTTGCTGGTGGTGCGGTTAAAAACGGCAATGGGGAACCCGTTGCGCTCGACATTCAGCGCGATGTTTTCACCCATCACGGCCAATCCAATAACCCCGAATTGCTGACCCATTTTTTGGCTCCTTTATTTTGCGAGTTGATCTCGTTTTTTTTAACAACATTTTTGTAAGGAACTTCCTAAAGTTTGGTTTCGACACCCCCTTAATAAGGAGGGTAGGGGGGATCGTTTTACCTATTGTTGATTTTTATAGCAGGCGAGGACGCCTGCGCTCCAAACTTTTGATTTTGTTTGATGGGTCGAACGGCACGACCCATCCTACTTTCAATCTTACTGTCTTATCACATTCAATTCAAAATCTACGTGGCGCTCGAAGGCTTTTTTATACAATTCTTGTGATTCCGGGCGGGGGTGAAAGATATCTCCCAGCATTTTGTCTTGTGCTTCGATGCTGGTGAGTGCGCCTTGAGATTCGAGCGCTAACAGCGCCGCGCCGCGGCAAGAGGCCTCGGCCACGTTTGAGAGCCGCACCGGCTGGCCCAATACGTCGGCCATCATTTGTGTCCACGCTTTTGATTTGATCAGCCCGCCGCCAGTGGCGATCATGATATGGTCTTTCGCGCAATGCGGCGCCAGTCGTTCGTGAATCAGGCGAAAGCGGTAGGCGATCGCTTCCATGCCCGCCTGCAGC
>CAZEZQ010000634.1:0-4181 GCA_964516245.1 uncultured bacterium
TGCAACTTACCAGTACCGCCATGAGTTATGCTGGTTCAAGTTCCAGCACCACGGTTTCATTGCCATCACAAACAGGCACAAGCCAACCATCCCAATCCAACCAGTCACAAACAAACCAACCATCACGCAATTGTACTCGCCAACAGAAATGCGAACCTGATTTCGATCAGATGTCTCCCGAAGAAAAAATCGCTTACAATCAGCAAGAACGCGACCGGATATTTGGGTCGTATTCGAACCGGTAAACGTTTCGATCCAAATGGCATTCGTGATTGTTTACTCTCCAGGCGCGTCACAAATACATGAAATCATCATAAAACTTTGTATTCTTACCTCACCATGGTTTCCCTAGCCGGTATCTCTTCACTCACAGGGATCTCATCTTCCAGCATCTTCTTGCCTTGCCCTACTAACCATAAATAATGATCTGTGGGAAGTCCGTGATAGGTGAGAAATGGGCTCTCGCCCACTGGTGGATTGTTGGTGCATTTGAAGATTGCGGTCCCTTCATCCATCTCGTCGAACATGGCCTGGTAGATCATACCCGCTCCCGCTTTTTTGGCTTCGACAAATTGTTTCCACAAAAACTCACCATCACGGCGGGGGATTTGATTAAGGGGGGATTCAGGTTTGAGGTTGTGCCAACTAAAGCCGGGGAAAACTACCGGCAGAAATTCTTTGTCATGCTCCTCGCACCAGCGCATGTCGGCTTTCATAGTTTGTTGGGCATAGCGTTCGGCTTCGTTGGGGTTGCGGTAGCGTCCGATGGTCCAAGGGCTGATGATATCCGCTTTCAAGATTACCTCATGCAGAAATGGATCAGGCATGGCGTCGCGCTCCAAAGTGCGCCAGAAGGTGGGCACGCCAACCATTACCGTATTGCCGCCATATTGGGGATCGTTCTTCAAAAAGTCGATTAATGCAGCGCAGTCTTGCAATGTGTATTTGCGGTTGTCATTAAACCCGATGCCCCACACCGCCACCACAGGTTTGCCGTTGTGATGCAAGTAACTTTGATCGTCTTCGTCACGCGTGAGTTTCATTTCATCAACCAATCGCTTGTAATCATTGATTACCCGGGCGATTTGATTCGCGCCCAGGCCCGAGAGATCGTACATTAGCGCATACGCACGGCCATACAGATTGGCTCCCTTGCGGCAATGGCCTAATACCGTATCAGTATGATTGCGTGCCTTCTCTCCAAAGGTCTGCACAGCGAAGCGTTGCACAAATACGCCGTCGATGCCAAAGTCGCGCATCCATTTGAAATGGCGTAACACAGTTTTCTGATGCATCGAGCTAAACACATAGGCGGTGCTGCCGTCTTTGTGTTTGAAATCTGTGGGATATTTTTCGTCTTCATCCATCTCACGCATATCCGGCCAATAGTCGATCGAACACTGGCCCGGTTTGAATTCGCCATGCTTCCCGTAATGAAACCAACCGCGTCCAGAACCGTCACCCTCAGCCGTGAACCAGCCTTGATAGCCGCACATCACTTTGCCGGTGAGAGTGGATGGATCGACTTTTTGCCTGGATTCTTCAGAAAATCCCAATTGGATCGTGAAAAGAAATAGAATCAGCATACTGCAAACAAAATGACTATGGGATTGGTTAATGAACAATTTCATTTTGATAACCTCGTATTGTTTGGTTGAAAGATTCATTGACTGTATCACAAATTAAAAATTCTGTGAATGAAAATAATTTTGCAAAGCGGTTGAAACATCTTCAAAATAAGAATGAATTTGAGTTAATTCTTGGTGGTTGTGCGAGAATGAAACTCGTTTACGCATTTAATATTTCCATTAGCGCATCAAAAAATAAATCTTCATTAAAATCAAGAAAAGCGACTGCCGGTGGTGGAGTAATGATTTTCCATTCTAAATCTGTTATCACATGACCATTCTCCTCCATTTCTGTGGCTTGCCGTTCTTGTTCTCTTTCCACAATTTGATCTTCTGACACATTCGAAAGCTCGTCAATCAGTAAAATTTTCACCGTCCCGTGGCTCCCCTTCATATCAACCCTTCCATAGGCACCGATTATATTGGTTCCGATAGGATCAAAAACAACTTCATTTCTTTTTATTTTAATATGCATTTTCTTGACTGGATATTCTCCAACCGACTCTTCATTGAGCATCTTGTCTTTATATTCAAGAGCAACCTTTCCTGCTTCTATATATTTGCTTAACATCTTTTCAATATGCTCATAGAGTTGATCGAGGTAAGTAAGCCACACTTCTTTTTGCTGGCCCCAATCAATTTCATCGGTTGAGAGAGATGTGTCGACTTGGGTATCGATATACTTTTCAAAATCTATTTTGCCCAAGGCGAAACCATCTTCACTGAATTTTCCCACAAATACACTGTGGAAGCATTTGCGCGCTTGGCCGAACAAGAAGGCTTTCAAGTTGAGCGCGTTTGGCAGGATCAGCGTGGCTGGTTTAGCGAGCAATTGTTGAGCGTGAAATAACAATACAACTCTTTCGTGGCAAACCAGGCGCAAAGATTCTTTGCACACACACCATTACCAATCTCATTCTGTTTCAATTGGGCTGGTTCGCCTGTGTTTTGGGCGTATTAAGTATCACACCTCCAGCACTCTCGGGTTTGGCTATTCTTGCCCTGATGTGGTGAATTGTATTTCCTGCTTTTGTATGGTCCGCGAGATAGAATGGTGAATTGAGATCTTACGATTTGTTGAAATAATGATATTTTTGGTATATAATCATGAATGTTTAGATGAATGCAATGAATCATGGAGCATATCACTATGACTGCCTATGAAATAATCAAAGAAATTGAAAAACTTCCACTCAAAGAAAAACAGATTGTTGTTGATTATCTAGATTCAATGGAAGATGTCTTTCAACAAACACATTATTCCGTAGAAGACATGGCAAAATTGGATCAGGCGCAGGAAGAGGCGCATAATGGAATCAATGTCAGCCCTGAAATGGATGAAGAAGAAGCGATTGAATACCTGAGGAAATTACGGCAACAATGAAAATTGTTTATCACAAAGATTTCAACAAGTCATATTTGAAACTTTCATCCAAGCAACAAGACAAAGTTGATAAAGCCCTTGAATTGTTTATGGAAAATCCCTTCGATCCACAACTTAAAAATCATCCCTTACATGGGGATCAAAAAGGAAGACGAGCCATCGCAGCAGGTGGTGATTTGCGAATTGTTTTTGAAGAAATAAACAATTACAAAAAAGTGATTTTCTACTGCACTGGCTCCCACAATCAAGTATATTAAGGAACAAGTTACATTGACACAACAACCATAAAACAAAATGTTATTATCATCCCCGCCCCACAACTTCACTCCGCTCTTCACCACTTTCTTTCATAAAACTCTTGGCGTTTTCGGCAAAATTTTGTAATCGTTGTTGTACCGCCGCATTCACTGTGCCTTTGGGATAGCTACCGTCTTCCTGCCGTTCGCCCGCTTCAACGCCGGTTAAAAGTGCGATGCCCTCATCGACTGTGGAAATGGGGTGAATATGAAACTGCCCTTGTTCGACCGCTTCTACCACTTCTTCGCGCAGCATCAGTTGCTTCACATTGCTTTGGGGGATAATTACGCCCTGGCTGCCGGTCAGTCCTTTGATCTTGCATACTTGGTAGAAGCCTTCAATCTTTTCGTTCACCCCGCCAATGGCCTGAATCTGGCCGCGTTGATTCACTGAACCCGTGACCGCCAAATCCTGCCGCAGGGGATACTGGGAGAGGGTGGATAGCAGCGCATACAGTTCGGCGGAAGAGGCGCTGTCGCCATCCACTTCTTCATAGGTTTGTTCAAACGTGACGGTTGATGAAAGCGCCAGTGGGATGTCTTCGGCATACTTGCCGCCCAGATAGCCGGTCAATATCATCACGCCCTTGTTGTGGATCTTGCCGCCCAGTTCGGTTTCGCGGTCGATGTTCATAATTCCTTTGGTTCCCGCGTAGGTACGGGCGGTGATTCGCGAGGGTTTGCCAAAGCTGTAATCGCCCAAGGCGAGCACCGAAATGCCGTTCACCTGGCCCCTGACTTTCTCATCAGTGTCGATCAATATGGTCCCCTCTTCGATCCATTCATGGATACGTTCTTCAATGCGGTTCGAACGGTAAATCTTTTCATCAATCGCTTTGCGCACATGCTCCCGGGTTACATAGCCATTGCCAT
>CAZEZQ010000635.1:0-4179 GCA_964516245.1 uncultured bacterium
TGTTTGCTCAACAATCCCCTCGCCCTCTGGGAGAGGGATAGGGTGAGGGGGCTTATTGAATAAAAAAGATGTTTCGTATGAGTGATTGTCAAAAATATGTTCAGATTGAAAATGCAAAAAATGCGGGAGGGCGAGGCTCCTGGGAGGGCGAGGCTCCTGGGAGGGCGAGGCTCCCGCCGAGCCGGCTTCTCGTTTAACCGGCTCATCAGGAGATTCGCCCTCCCGATAGGAGATTCGCCCTTCCGATAGGAGATTCGCCCTCCCAGGAGATTCGCCTTCTCGATGGATATTGATTTTACAAAATTTCAAATATTTTTGGTTAACCTTATGTTGAATTTCAAAATTATACTTGTGGGGATCATTTGTATTTTCTGCTTGCCACTATCAGCAATTAGCAATGAGAGTAAATTGCATATCCCTGATGATGTGCAATCAGAAATAGAGCGCTTGCCGGAAGAGGTGAGTTTCAATTTTCATATTAAACCGATCTTGTCAGACCGCTGCTTCAAATGCCATGGGCCGGATGAAGGTAATCGCATGGTCAATCTGCGTTTGGATCAAGCAGAAAGCGCTTACGGTCCACTCTTGCTTGGTGATGGCGCGGCGATTGTGCCCCATAAACCAAATGAGAGTGTTTTGCTGCAGCGAGTGTTGGCTGAGAATCCCAGCCGCCGGATGCCTCCCAAAGAATCCAAACTAGACCTAAACGCTCGCGAGAAAGCGCTGCTCTACCGCTGGATTCAACAAGGTGGAGAATACCAGCCGCATTGGTCGTTGATCCCAATTTCAAAATCACTCGACCTCTCTGCGTGGCCAAGTGATGCTGGTATCGATTATTTCATTGAGAACAAACTCAAACAAAAAGGCTTTTCATTCAACAAACAAGCCAAGAAAGAGATTTTGCTGCGGAGATTGGCCTTCGATTTGACAGGATTGCCGCCCACGCTGGATGAAATCGATGCCTTTTTGCAAGATGATTCTCCCAATGCGTATGAAAAGGTGGTTGACCGTTTGTTGGCTTCACCACATTACGGTGAACGCATGGCAGTCGAATGGCTTGACCTGGCCCGTTATGCCGATACCTACGGTTACCAGGCCGATAACGCCCGTCCCATGTGGCGTTGGCGTGATTGGGTGATCGAGGCCTATAATAAGAATATGCCTTACGACAAGTTTCTTCATTGGCAATTGGCTGGCGATTTGATGCCCGATCCAAGCAAAAAACAGATTCTGGCTACTGCCTTCAACCGCAGCCATCAGCAAAATGCCGAGGGCGGCATTATTAATGAAGAATACCGGGTGGAATATGTCTCTGACCGAACCGATACCTTTGGCAAGGCTTTTTTGGGCCTCACCATGGAATGCGCCCGCTGCCACGATCACAAATTCGACCCCATTTCACAAAAAGAGTATTACCAACTGTTTGCCTTTTTCAACAATGTCGATGAAGCCGGGCAAATCACGTGGAGCAAACACGATATCCCTTCACCCTCATTACTCTTCCCAACAGATGAAGAACAAAAGAAATTGAATTCACTCTCTGAAGATGTAACACGTTTAGAAACCAAACTCGCAGAATACAAAAAGCGGAATGCCGATGAATTTCAACAGTGGTATCAACGGGTTCAAAAAGAAAATCAATTTGAATCGCTGCAACCGAGAGGAAAAATCGCCCAATTCTCTTTGGATGAATTTGAGAATGATTTGATCTCCAATGAAATTGATAATGCCACTGGCCGTGTGGTTGACCCGGTGAGTATGAATGTGATTGAAAATCGCCCGGAATTTGTAGCAGGCAAATTCAATCAAGCCATCCAAGTGGATGGCGATATGATGCTTGATTTTCTTGGGTTGGGAAAGTTTCAAAAAGCCGATCCATTTTCGGTTGGTGTATGGATTCAGGTTCCAGAAGAGTTAAAACAGGGAGTGATATTTCATTCCAATCGTGGAGGGATACTTTACTCGTATAAAGGGTATCAGGTTTCTATTGAAGAGAATCGTTTCGATATCCGTTTCGCCCACACTTTCCCTTATAATTCAATTCATCTGCTCTCCAAGAATACTGTCCTGAAAAATGAATGGATACACATTCTGCTTGCCTATGACGGTTCGGGCCGGGCCAGTGGGGTGAATTTTTATGTGAATGGCGAGCCGCAAGAACTCGAATCCAAGCGCGATAATCTTTACAAAGAAATTGTTTTCACTCAAGACAACGTGGCAACCAACCTTCGGGTGGGCGCCCGCTGGCGCTCAAGAGGGTTCACCCATGGCCAAATTGATGAAATTAGCGTTTACCGCCGTGCTCTCTCAGCGCTCGAAGCGCAGTGGGCGGCGGGGCAAAGTGCATTCTCTGCATTCGCGAATCAACAATATGAAGAACTAACCAATCAACAAAAAACTCACTGGCGTGATTTCTACTTCAACAACTTTGATACAACCTACCAGGCCATGCTGAATCAGCTTCGATCCAGGCGAAACAAATTCAACGAATTGCAAGAAACCGTTGACGAAGTAATGGTGATAGACGAAATGCCAAAACCACGCCAAGCCTATCTCTTGCGCCGCGGGATGTATGACGATCATGGGCAAAAGGTAGAGCCCAATACGCCTGAAAGCATTTTGCCGTTCCCCGATTCGTATCCGCAAAACCGCTTGGGCCTGGCCCAGTGGCTCACCCATCCAGACAATCCACTTACTGCGCGGGTGGCGGTGAATCGTATGTGGCAGCGTTTCTTTGACAAGGGATTGGTGAAAACCGCTGAAGATTTCGGCAGCCAAGGTGATCTGCCTACCCACCCGCAACTCTTGGATTGGCTGGCGTGGCAATTCATCCAATCGGGTTGGGATATCAAAGCCCTGCAAAAGAAAATCGTAATGTCGAAAACCTACCGGCAATCTTCAATCGCATCAGATGAATTGCTCAAGAAAGCCCCAAACAACAAGTGGTATGCCCGAGGTCCCAAAGAGCGATTGCGTGCAGAAATGATGCGCGACCAGGCGCTGGCCGCATCCGGTTTGCTGGTGCGTAAAATCGGTGGACCCAGCGTGAAACCCTATCAACCCGATGGGTTGTGGTCATTCGGCAGCAATTCGAATTACGAACAAGACCAGGGCGAAAAACTGTATCGCCGCAGTTTGTACACGTTTTGGAAACGCACTGTGCCGCCGCCATCCATGAATATATTCGACGCCCCCTCGCGCAGCCGCTGCACGGTAAGGCGCCCAGAAACCAATACGCCACTGCAAGCGCTAGTGTTGATAAACGATCCCCAATATGTCGAAGCGGCGCGCGCCGCCGCTTGGCGCGTAGTGAAACAAGACTACGAGTCAAACAAACATGCCATTGAAAATCTGTATCGTATGCTAACTTCGAAATCGCCATCTAATAACGAAACAGCATTGCTGCATGAATTGTATTCAAAGCAAAAACAGACGTTTGAAATCCACCCCGAACGAATGAAGGGATTTTTGCAGGTAGGAGAATTTGAAGTGGATCAAGATTATGAACCACAGCAGCTGGCAGCCTTTAGCGTTGTTGCCAATGCGGTTATGAATTCAGATGCGTTTATTGTGAAACGGTGAGGTGAAACCAAGTTGGTCGCGGTTATATGATGGGTCAAACGACGCGACCCATCCTACGAATAAAAGGAAATAAAATGATGGATTTACTTTCACGCCGGAAATTTTTGACTCAGGCTTCAATGGGGTTAGGGGCGGCTGCGTTTGCCACTTTAACGCAAAACGATCAAGCCTGCGCCAATGTTCGAAGCGGTGTTTTGGATGAATTGCACTTTCCCGCCCGGGCCAAACGGGTGATCTATCTCTTTCAAAGCGGCGGCCCTTCGCAGATGGAACTGTTCGATTACAAACCGAAGTTGGAAGAGCTTCATGGCCAGGAACTGCCTGATTCAGTACGCAAAGGCCAACGGCTTACTGGCATGAGCGCCGATCAATCGAGTTTGCCGCTGGTTCAATCAATCTATAAATTTGCCCGGCATGGGGAATGCGGCGCGTGGGTGAGTGAATTGATGCCGCACACGGCCAAAGTGGTGGATGAGCTGTGCTTCATCAAATCGATGCATACTGAAGCCATCAATCACGACCCCGCCATCACTTTCTTTCAAACTGGCTTTCAACAACCGGGCCGCCCCAGCATGGGGGCATGGGTGAGCTATGGCT
>CAZEZQ010000636.1:0-4174 GCA_964516245.1 uncultured bacterium
CCGCTTTGAGCGGTTCACAATATCAAGCCTCCGGCTCTGCCGGAGGTTGATGACTATCAAATAATCTTTAGTAATGTTTTCATGCTGCCTTAAATGCAAAATTTGTTTTTTGTAACATTAATACTGAAACCAGATTATGAAAGACCCCGTCATTCAAGAATTCAAAACATTATTTTACTGGCTTAGGTGGTTCCCAGATCGTAAAGGCAATGTATCGTTCTTTGCGTGAATTATCATTAAAATAATAAACAGTTACACATTTCCCATCTGTTCGCTGCACCGTTCGTGGATACCCCAGATCCCATCCTCCGCCGCCACTACGCAGAATGATTTCATCACTCCAAGTTTTTCCCTGGTCTTTACTGAAAACCGCCCGAATTCCATAAGGGCTTTCGCGATATCCGTAAGTCAAAGCAATTCGTTCATCATTTAAGTAAATCATATGCGGTGGATTGCCGTGGTTGTTTATGGTGGGCTCAGCTAACAGGTACCAGTTCCTGCCGTTGTCTGGAGACAAATAGCCTTCAATCCACCACTGTTTGTCGCCATCGATGATCCCTCTACGGCGAATCATGGATAACAAACTGTTTGGCGAAATTCTCAGGGTGGATGGCATAATCGAGTAGCCGCCTTCGCCCGGCTGCTCACCGATCCAACCAACAAATTGCCAAGTGAGTCCACCGTCTTGGGTGCGGATACAGCAGGGCCAGCCTTCACCCCCG
This sequence comes from uncultured bacterium, assembly GCA_964516245.1. GTDB lineage: Bacteria > Hinthialibacterota > Hinthialibacteria > Hinthialibacterales > Hinthialibacteraceae > CAZEZQ01. The sequence goes on from CAZEZQ010000636.1 coordinate 723, forward strand.
CCGTCTTTTTCGGTTGCCAGAAACGCCATGAGATCATGCTTTCCATTGACGAGATAATCTGTTCGCGCCAGGAGCCCTTTGCGGTCAAAATCGGGAAGAAGAAACGGGCCTTTCCAGGTTTTGCATCGATCATACGAATAATAAAAGCGGTTGTTGCGAAATCGCGCGGCAAAATCAGGATGTGTAAAATTGATTTTTTCACGCAAAATAGAAGAGGTCTGTTCTGATCCATCTTCTTGAATGTAAGAGGGAGTTTCAATTTTCCAAGTCTCTCCACCATCCAAACTCCGTGCTTGCCGCACTGTTGAAGGCCTCTCGCGGTCGATCGGATGCCCTCCTTGTGGATTGGCTTTATAATAACCGAGTGTAAAACCCACTACAATTTCATCATCCCAACTCCAGATTCCATTATTCGCCGGCCACCCACCAAAGCGTCCATCTTCTAGATATACGATTCCATGTTTTACGTGAGGGTAATCTTCTTGAGAAAATCCAACAGTTGAGAATAGTATTGTGAAAATAAGCACCAGTATGATTTGCATGATCATTCATCCTTTCAATCCGGCAAAACAAAATTAGTAAAAATTGGAACCAGCATGAATTTGATGGTTGTGAACATAGCATAGATTAAGTTCTCTGTATATCCAAAGTATCAGAATTCTGTTAGATTGGCTGCTCAGTCTATCTCGCAAAGATTTTATCCATTATATTGGAGTCAATAACTTCGATAGGAGGAAAAAAATGAAAGTAACGATTCACTTGATTGCTCTTATAGTATCTATTTTTCTTTGCTTGAACTCTGTTGCGCAAGAGAATGATAATCCGTACTTTTCTGTTGTCCTGATTCCTGATACGCAATTTTATGCAGAAACGTATCACGATATCTTTTTCGCTCAAACCGAATGGATCAAAGAGAATATCGAAAAAGAAAATATCAAAATGGTGATTCACCTGGGCGACATCGTTCAAAATTACAACAATAAAGAAGAAGAATGGCAAATCGCGCGCAAAGCGTTTCAAACCATCGACGGCCATGTCCCCTACACCGTTGCGCCCGGCAATCACGATATGGATGTGGATGAACGCGATTCAAGCCTGTACAACAAATATTTCCCTTATACCGATTATGAAGACCAATCTTGGTATGGCGGCCATTTTGGCGGCGACAACGACAACAATTACACGTTTTTTGAATCGGATGGCATGAATTTCATGGTCTTAAATTTGGAATACCAACCCACCGATGACATTATGGACTGGGCCAATCAGGTGATTGACAAACACCCTGAGCACCGCATTATTCTTGCCACTCATCGATATCTGCACCATAACGGACGCATAGACAATGGCAATCGGCTTTGGGACCGGGTGATCAACAAGAATCATAATATCTTTATGATTGTTTGCGGTCATCACACCGGTTACGCCACTATGATCAGCCCCAATGATAAAGGGGAGAATGTTTATCAAATCTTGACCGATTATCAGGGCATGGAAGGTGGAAAAGGATGGATGCGAATCTTGCGTTTTTACCCGGAAAACGATCAAGTGCATTCAAGTGAATTCTCTCCAGTTTCTACACCGAAGGATCGTGGAATTCGCAGCACATTGATGATGCATTATGAGATGGGTGAATCATAATCTGAGTTACGATTCAATGATTCATTTTTTCATCTAGTAATTGCCGCTACCCAGTGCGATGAATCATTTGGACGTTCAATGGTAACGGTGTTTCCACCTTCAATAGAAGTTGTAGAACCCCAATCCCCTGTGTTGACATTGACCCAACGAAGTTCAAATGTTGTGTCTGGATAATCATCCATCTTCAAGCCTATTGAGCCGCCGCCATTTTTGGTGAAATAGAGAATATAGGCTTTCCCTGGATCAGCCGCCAAGTAGGCCTCATCAGATTGCCGGTTTTCCAACAGGTCAAGCCTGGGTTTAACATCCCAGAATTTTACCTTGCTTTCAACTTTACGGGTTGCGCTGATGCAGTTCTTTGCCTTATCGTATAAGCCTATCCCAGCTGTCGGGCGATGAAAACGCACTCCGGCTGCACCGGCCAACAAATTTCTCCACCATTCTTCGATTGCGTTGTCTGTATCACCCGGTTGAAACCGGCTCCAAGGTTTGCCATCCAAGGCTAAATCGTTTCCATAAATTTTGGTCATATGCAGTAGATAAGGTGGTTCTACATTTTTCAAATTTTCAGACAACCAATTCACGGTGTTCCAATGGTCTTCATCCGCATGCCTGCTATTGGCCTGAGAGATATCGGCATAGTCATAGTGATTTCGTTGGTCGCGTAGAATCTTCACCCCCCGTGAATTTTCCGCTTTGAAGATATCGTCAAACATATCTGTGGTTTGAACTTCTTTTCCTTGCTTGCGTGCCTTGGTCTCAATGAAATCCATCCAATATTGTCCCCATGCCGCATGTTCATGGGTTTCGTTGTTCATGCAATAGAGCACGTTGTTGTATTGCAGCGTTATGAAAAGCAGTTTGTCGACAAATTTGTCTTGATATTTGCGGACCAGATCATATTTCTGTTTTTGGGATTCCGGCGCTTTTTCATATTCTGGATGGCCCGGCACCCCTTGCAGGAACGGATGGTTGTGGAAAGAACTGTATGATGTTTTAAGACCGGACGAAGAAACAGTATAGTTTTTGTTGTTTTTTGGATTCCAAGGGCTCAAATGCCATGAATTCCAACTCCCATCGATCAAATCAAACCTGTCCCAAAGTTCGATCTGTACGATGATATCCCGCCTATTGGCTTCATCGATAAACATTTCTATACGATCCCAGAATGAACCGGTCATCGTGTTAAGATCGTATTTGCTATCTGATTGAGCGCAAAAGTGAAATCCCTGTACTCCTGCCGCCATGCCTGGGTCGAGTACGCATCGAAGATAGTTGCCGCCCACTTCGGCCAATTCATCTATGGCATGCTTGATTTGTTCGACCGAACTAACGCCTTGGTTATCTTTGTCGTTTTTGGTGTCGTGATCGATGAACGGATTGTGGCCATGATTCCATCCACCAAGCAGCATAACCCGCTGGCCATTGTATTTCCAATATTGCCCATCGATGGTGATTTGAGCAAAAGCCGGCCCGCCGAAAGAAAAAATGATTATGGATCCCAACATGAAGCAGAGTAAGTTACTCCATCCATCACTTATGAACTTCCATACTGGTGTCTTAGGTTCATTCATGTTTATAGTTTCTGAAAGACTACTATCTTGAATCATTCTGTTTAATTTTCGTTTGTCTGCCATGATGTTTCCTTCCTTTGCGTATACGCCCAATAGATTGTTTCTCTAAGAATCAGCTAACCAAAAAAACGTTTTGTTTTAAAGTGGAGAGTGTTTATATTGTTTCAAAAAAAACCTTGGAATAGGAAGGACGAATCGGCAAAAAATCCGATTCAGAAAATGACCATACAATATATA
>CAZEZQ010000637.1:0-2831 GCA_964516245.1 uncultured bacterium
GGTGGAGAAGTAGCTGGCGTCGGGGGAAGTTGAGACAGTGTTACGGTTAATATTGCGTGTATTATTGCGTGAGGGATAATTTTGGATGTATCAAATTCAAGATGTGGGTTGCCAAATTTTCTTTTACCTATGTATTTCAATAACCCTTCTTGGATGCTCAATTTCCAGAACTCAAACGAATCAAGAAGCGGTCCTATTTGCCGCCGCCAGCACCACCGACGCGGTTTTGCAGATTGTAGAACAATTCACGAACGAAACCAATATCAAGGTCAACACCAATTTCGCTTCATCATCGGTATTGTCCAATCAAATCAACGCCGGAGCGGATGCGGATGTCTATCTTTCAGCCAATGTGCAATGGGCCGATTTTCTAGAAGAAAATGGACTGGCGGCAAAACGAATCCCTCTCCTAAGCAATGGATTGGTATTGGTTGTGCCCAAAGAGATTCAGATCAAGATAGAAACACCTGAGGATTTGCTGCAAGAAAAAGTCACCCGCATTTCCATTGCCGATCCAACTTCGGTACCCGCAGGAACCTACGCCAAGAAAGCCTTGAGCACGCTTGGCCTGTGGCAACAGATAGCACCCAAAGTGGTGCGTGGGGCCGATGTTCGGCAAAGCTTGGCTTATGTAGAAACCAAAGAAGTTGAAGCGGGCATTGTCTATTCCACCGATGCCGCCATCTCCGATCAAGTAAAAATTGTCCACACGTTTGACCCTGCCCTAATGGCTCCCATTGAATATCCACTGGTTTTAACCAAAACCGGGCTGAACAATCCCTCTGCCAAAAAACTCTATCAATATCTTTCTTCTCAAGCGGCTCTTGAAATCTTCCAAAACTACGGTTTCCTTCTCTATAAAGACTAAGCAAAAGTATTTGAAATTTACTAAAAGAGTTTGCTTTATCATTCTCCCCCAATGAAATGGGGCCTGCACGCCGTGGCGTGGAGGTTAGGAGGGGGTTAAATTGAACGATCCCATACCTTTTTTTACTGAAAGAGAACTTCTCAGAAATCACAAGCAAGAATCAAGAACTCTGTCATGAATGCTTTGATGGGTATCGATTGTTGTATTCCCCCTTATTAAGCTGATCTTTACCCACAAGTTCAGGAAACGTTTTTTGCCCCCCTTATCAAGGGGGGTAAGCACCGCAGGGGCTGGGGGGATTTGGCGGTATAAGAAAAGCCAGATCCACCTACCTCCCTTAATAAGGGGGGAACTCCAAAGTTCAAATTTTGTGGGTAAAGAGCCTTATTAAGGGGGGAGCCAAACTTGTCATTTCATCTTAGATAGACTACTAAATATTGCCACACATAAAATGTTGGCAATGAATTATAATTACCGTAGCGGTAAGTAGGGTGGGCTTCAGCCCACCAACGAAGCGTATGCACAACCATTTAAAATTTCAGACTTGGCATCAAGGTGTTCCATACAAGGAGGGCGAGGTTGCAAATGCGCCACGGCGTGCTCCCCCCCAGCCGTGTTGATTGAGCGACTTCTGATTTCCGCTAATACTATGCATAACCAATTAAATCTCAGACCTTGCATCAAGGTGTTTCAAAAGAAATCCGTTATTCATAAAAACCAAATAAAGGATAAAATTGTGTTAACCCCGGAAGAATGGATGGCCTTGTGGATAAGCCTGAAAGTCGCTTGCACGGCAACGGTGCTAAGCCTGCCTTTTGCCATTCTGATTGGCTACTTTTTGGCCCGATCCGAAACACGGTTCAAATCGCTGTTTGAAACCATTATTTATATCCCCTTGGTTCTCCCTCCCATAGTTACCGGTTATCTGCTGCTGCTGCTCTTCAGCAAGAATTACGGGATGGGAGAGATATTAAAATCCATCATCGGCATTCAGATTCCCTTCACCTGGCTGGGGGCTGTGGTTGCGGCGGCGGTGGTGAGTTTCCCTTTGGTGGTGCGCTCAGTGCGCTCTGCCTTTCAAAATGTCGATCCGCGCCTCGAAGCCGCCGCCCGTAGTTTGGGCGCGGGCTGGTGGGATCAATTCTTCAGCATCAGCCTGCCGCTGGCCATGCGGGGGATCGTTGCCGGAGCCATATTGGGTTTTGCCCGCAGTTTGGGTGAATTCGGCGCTACCATTATACTGGCGGGAAACATCGCGAACCAAACACAGACCATCCCACTGGCGATTTACTCGCTCACCCAGCGGCCGCGCGGCATCGAACAAAGTTGGCGATTGGTGGTAATCTCAATCATACTGGCCTGTCTGGCATTGTTCATCAGTGAATGGTTAGAGCGGAAAGAAGAAAAGCGTGTATCAGCTTGAATTTCAATGCACTCATCAATATTCCAGTGGATTCCAAATTGATTTGGAATTTGAAACCGAACGCCTGGTCACCTCGCTCTTCGGTCCCTCAGGGAGCGGCAAGACCAGTGTGTTGGAAATGATCGCAGGATTGAAATCACCCCAGCAAGGACGAATTATTCTCAATGAGCACACTTTGTTTAACAATGAACAAAATATCTCGCTCCCCCTGAAAAAACGGCGCATTGGAATGGTGTTTCAAGACCACCTGCTCTTCCCCCATTTTTCTGTCGAAAAAAACCTGCGCTATGGGTTAACAAGACGGTACAGCAAGCATGCGTCCATCACATTGGAGCGTGTTGTCAATGTATTGGATTTGAACAAAATCCTGCCGCAATATCCAAGCAGTATTTCCGGCGGCGAACGCCAGCGTGTAGCCCTGGGCCGCGCCCTGTTGAGCCAGCCGGAACTATTGTTAATGGATGAACCATTAACCGCTCTCGATGAAATCTTGAAAAACCGCATCTTGGCCTATTTGGAGCGGGTGGTGCAGGAATGGAA
>CAZEZQ010000637.1:2841-4173 GCA_964516245.1 uncultured bacterium
GGTGAGCCATGCCCAGCTCGAAGTGCACCGGCTATCAGATTGGGTGATCGTGCTCGACCAGGGCCGCATCATCAACCAAGGCACACCCAGCGAAGCCCTGAGCCACCCCCACACCATGAGCCTCACCGACGGCGTCGGGCCGGTGAACCTGCTGCGCATTGAAGAGTTGGAATGCCACGAAGGCGTATGCCTGGGCCGCATCGGCAATCAATACATTCACCTGCCCTCTATTGATGGCCACCCCTCTTCCCCGCTCTTCGTCGAGTTCTCCCCCGAATCGGTCATCCTCAGCCGCCATGATGTCGCAGACATCAGCGTGCGCAACCACCTGCAAGGGAGAGTCTGCAAAATCATGCAAGTAGGCAAAGTTCACTTCGTCAGTGTGGATGTAGGGCAGATTTTCTGGGCCAAAGTCACCCGGCAGGCGATTGATGAATTACAAATTCACGAGGGCCATGCAGTGACCTGTTTGATCAAAACACATAGCCTGCATGTGGTGGAGTGATGCACCCAAACGAGTAAGATTGCCAAATAAGTAAGGATGCCAAATGCTGGGGCGGCTTTTGACACCCTTGCCTCTCCTTCATTCTGCTCAAGGCCATCATCCCACTTCTGCGCTGGCGGCAACGGGGAAGAAGGCATCGGCGTAGATATCCTTACTCGCCGCGCCTTTGATGAAAATCTTTTTCCGCATGGATTGCACCAAATCAGGATTGCCGCAGAGATACACGCGCCAGCCGGAAAAATTGCCGGTGAGATTCAACACCACATCTTGAATATTGCCGATGGTGATCCATTCTTCTGCTTCACCATTAAACACACATGGGGTGTAGAACACATTGTCATAGCGCTCAGCAAAAGTACGCAATTCATCCACCAAATACAAACCTTCACGCGCCAATGATCCATGAACCAGATGGATAGGGCCGGTGTGGCCCGCCAAGAGCGCATCTTGCAGAATGCCATAAAGTGGAGCAAGTCCAGTACCCGTCCCAGCCAGCAGAATGGGCTGTTCCGGATCTTCATCGACATAAAAACAATGGCCCCCAGGCCCGCGTACCCGCACGGTTTCTCCAACTTCCGCCTCTTCAAACACCCAGCCGCTCATTTGGCCTTCGGGAACTCGCAAGATATGCACTTCCAACTCATTCGACGAATGAGGCAAGCTGGCCAACGAGTAGGGGCGGGATAATCCATCCGAACGAACCAAATGCAGATATTGGCCGGCTCGATAGGGGAAATCTCCTTCCAGTTCCAACACCAACCGCATCACCCGTTCATTCAAATATTCCTTGTGTTTGAGCGTGGCATGCGCTTCAATCCCCGCATCGC
>CAZEZQ010000638.1:0-4173 GCA_964516245.1 uncultured bacterium
GGGTGCTCCTAACCTCCCCGCCACGGCGCGCAGGCCCCATTTCATTGGGGGAGGAATGGGAAAGCAAATTCTTTAGTAAATTTCAAATATCATTGGATAGTTTTTTCAAAGAGAATAACCGAAAAACAAAAAACCTTAAACTCTTGTGTGAGTTTAAGGTTTTTTTGTCATATTGCTTATTTATATCTATCTCATGAAAGAGATAAAAATAAATAGCCTATTGTGGTATGACGGAAGAAATCGTTTAGAAAGGAATTACTTCTTCTCTACAATTGAGTACATCATTTACTTCCATCATGATTCTAACGTTTCTGTCAACCAATTGCTGCTCGTCATAAACTTCTTCTTCACAAATATTTTTTATACGGAGTAATGCTTCCATTGGCCGTTGAGTTAGGCTGTATTCACTTCTTGCGGCAGCAGCAAATTGTTCCATGATATTCACCTCTTTTCCCAAATTTTGTTCTACCCTTATCGATTTAATCGATTATGCGGATCAAATATCACTTCTTCTCTTTTACAAAAAGTACAATAACATTACTACTATGATCAATATGTTATGAATATACATGATTCATGCCATTTTGTCAAGTAATTTTCTATATTTTTTTGAAAGCAACAAAATTATTAGAAAATCATTTCAAAATCCCTATATAATTTCATTATAACAGATTTTATGGTGAATTACAACACAAAATAATTAATTGTTGCCGGTAAAAAGTGTGGGATTTGCACAATAAGAGCCGGATTGGGAAAAGGTATCATAATCTTGGATGAAAAATAGCAGCACTGGGGTTCAGCGGCCCGCCGAAGCGGACCGCTATTCTCGAGAGAAACAACTTTTTGAATGCAATTGTTTATTACTGGGGGATGACTGGAAGGACGATGTATGAAGGGTGGTTGGCATCGTGATAGATAGTTTGGGTGGCTTTCAGCAATTCGGTATCAGTCCCGAAGGGTTTGCCGCTATTTGGATTGCGGTCAAAGCGGGGGAAATTGCTGCTGGATACTTCAAGCCGGATGCGGTGGCCTTTTTTGAAGAGATTGCTGGTGACCCAGAGATCGATTTCATACTCGTAGATTTTTCCGGGCTCGATCAGTTCCAAATCAGTGTTGGAGTTACGGTAGCGGGCGCGGATGATGCCATCGCAAATATTGATGGCGCGGCCATCGGGATAGACATCCACCAGTTTGGCGGTGAAATCAGTATCTTTGGCGGTGGAAGCGGCATAGAGCACCATTTTGACCGGGCCGGTGACTTCGGTGTCTTCTTTGAGCGGTGCGCTGGTATACACCAAAATATCTTTACGGGATTCAATTTCACGTTGATCGTGCGGTCCGATAGGCACACCCATAAGATTGTTGCCCCCCGTGGTGGGCACGGGATTGTTGGAATCATATACAAAGGTGTCGGGTTCTTCATACGAAGGGGGGCCGAAGTGCAAAACGCCGTCACCATCGGCCGAATTGGCATTGCCGCCGCTATGCAAATAAGCCTTGGTCCACTGGGTGCGTTCAAGAGGCCATTCGCGTTCATCGCGCCACTCGTTTTCACCCATCACGAAGATCTTCACCGGAGGCCAATCTTCGACGCCCGTATCTTTGCCTTTGAGCCAATAGCCGTACCAGTCGGTTTCCAATTGGCGCAATTCGAGTTGGGCTTGTTTGCCGAAATTGAGTTCACCCACCTCCGCTTGATTTACCCCATGGGCCCAGGGGCCCATAATTACGAACAGCTTGCGCTGTATGGCATTCTCTTTGGATTCTTCTTTGACCCGGTTTATCATCTCCAATGTCACTTTGGAAAAAATGTCGTACCAGCCGCCGATGTTCAGGATGGGCACGGCAATGTCTTCATAACGGCCCGCGACACCGCGTTTTTTCCAATATTCATCGTATGTATTGTGTTTCACCCAATCGCGCAGGTAAAACACTTTTTTGCCAATGGCTTTGTCCCATTCCAACAATGGGAGTTGCTTGTAGGCTTTGTTCCAATTAATATCGGGTCTTTCTTCACCCGGTTGGAATGCCATCGCCGAGCCCCATCCCATGGATAACGCCAGTTGATAGGCCCCACCTACGTAATGGGTTCCGTTGTAGGCTTCGGAGAAGGGAACCACAGGAATCATGGTCTTGAGATACTTGCTGCCTTGGGGAGCGGATATCCATTGGGTAAAGCCGACATACGATCCACCGGCAGTGCCGATTTTCCCGCTGCACCATTTCTGCTGGCCGATCCATTCATGGGTGTCGTATCCATCATGCTTGTCATAACGAAACGGGTCCCAAATGCCTTCTGAATCAAAACGTCCACGGCAATCCTGGCTGACAACGGCATAACCTTGAGAAGTCCAATATTTACCGTTCCCACTATCTATACCGCCTTTGCCATAGGGGGAACGGTAGAGAATGACAGGGAAAGAATCTCCTTCTTTGGGTAGATAAATATTGGCGGCGAGTTTTGTTCCGTCAGACATTTCTACCATGATATTCTCATGGAAAAGAAAATGTTCGGTTTCTTGTTCGGCGTAAATGAATGGGGTGAAGGCAAGAAGATAACAGAATAAAAAATGCCGTTTCATAGGTTTTATCTTTCTTTGAATTTAAGTATGAAAACTTGCTGAATGTTGGTGGGCTGAAGCCAAGCCTGCCAGATAATTAAACTCTATTTTCCAGAGGTTTAAAGTAAGACCCCCGTGAAAGTTGCCTTTCACGAGGGTCGAGGGTGAGGGAATCCCACGTTATGGGATGTTTAGGCTTTGATCTGCTGAGTGATCGTAAAGATGGGGAGATACAAAGCGACAACGACTGTCCCGATAATACCCCCAAGCATCACGATTAGCAATGGTTCGATCAGCTTGGCAAGCCCATCCACGGCGTCATCGACCTCGCGTTCATACGCTTCGGCGACTTTGATGAGCATTTTATCCAGCGCCCCGGTTTCTTCGCCGACCGCGATCATGTGAACCACCAGGGGTGGAAAGATGCTGAATGATTTCATCGGTTCGGCCACGGTATCTCCATCGCGGATGGAGGCATGAATGTCAATCATGGCGCGAGAGATCACTTCGTTGCCTGAAGTATCTTTAACGATTAAGAGTGTTTGAAGAATAGGAACACCGGTATCCAGCAGGGTTCCAAAAGTCCGGGCAAACCGGGCAATGGCCGATTTTTGCACAATGGTTCCGAATATAGGTAATCGCAATAGCACTTTGTGGAATAAATATTTCCCGTAATTGGTAGAAGTGATCATCTTGAAAAGCACTAATATAGCCACAATGGTAAGCACCGGCAGGTACCAGTAGGCCACCAGGTTATCGCTGAAATCAACCAGCAATTGGGTGAGCCAGGGGAGTTCACCGCCAAGGCCATCGAACATATCGGCAAACTTAGGAACCACGAATACAAGAATAACGCCGACCACGATCATGGCGATCATGATAACCACAACCGGGTACCACATGGCGCCCTTCACTTTGGAGCGGACGGCCTGGCTTTTTTCTTGAAACAGCGCCAGCCGGTCAAGCACCTGTTCGAGCGCCCCGCCAATCTCACCGGCTTTCACCATGTTGACATAAAGGCGGTTGAAGATTCGGGGCCACTTGGCCATCGCTTCTGAAAGGGTGCTGCCCCCTTCGACATCGGCGGTGATGCCATCCAGCGCTTCTTTCATGTTTTTGTTTTCCACCTGCTGCTGCAGAATCTGCAGGCTTCGCAGCAGGGGCAAACCCGCGCCGATCAGAGTCGCCAGCTGGCGGGAAAAAGCGGAGAGGTCTTTCAGGCTGACTTTTCCGCGTGAGATCACCTTGTTGATGAACCGCACAATGGGCAGGTCCATAAGGTCGACTTGGCCCATACTGCCTGTTTGTTTGTTGACCTGGGTCACATAGTAACCCATGCTGCGCAGGCGTTCGACCACGGCATCTTCGCCGGTGGCTTCAATGTTCCCCTTTATTTCTTTGCCGGCTTTATCAAGAGCTTTATAACTAAACGTCGGCATATATGCCTCCCTCAGTGCGATAGAACGCACCTCATTTGTTTGCAGAGTTAACCTGTCTATAGAGATTATATGGAAATTACCGCTAGCGTCAATATAAATGGAAAAAAGCCAAAGGCAAATTTGATAAACGTTCAAGGGAAGCATAAACAACATTCTACCCTTGGCGCCCATGC
>CAZEZQ010000639.1:0-1533 GCA_964516245.1 uncultured bacterium
TGATCTCCAAAGAGCACGCCCTGGCGGTACGCCAGTTGTTGATGTACCCCAGATCTCCTGTTTTCCAGGCAAAATTGGGGGTCGATGTCCCATCGGATGAATGGCCGGGCGAATTCAAACTCACCTTCCGCGTCTTCGCCAACTACGAAGGCCAGCGCGACGACCGCTTTGAAAAGGTTTATACCATCACCAATCCCGGCTCACACATGTTGGATGAGATCGAAGTCGATTTCTCGCAATACAGCGAGAAATTTGGTTTTTTGCTATATGGGGTGGAACTGGATCAAACTATTGAAGGCGGTGTTCGGGTTTATGTGACGAAACCAACTTTGCATGCATCAATGAGATAGACAGAAAAGAACCCCCTGCACTTTCAAAATGGGCGCAGCGCCATTGATACAACTGATAGCCAATCTATCTTGCGGCCTGTATTGCGAAAGGTTTTGTTCAGAACTATTTCCAGTAGTTGTATTCATGTATCTACTTTATAATAGAGTCGAAGGAGAGTGTATCATGTCTACGGTTCAAACGAATCAACGATATACCTATCAAGACTATCTCACCTGGGATGACAATGAACGCTGGGAAATCATCGATGGAGCGCCCTACAACATGACCCCTTCACCCAACCGAAAACACGAAGACATTTCGAGAAATTTGTATGTCAAGCTGGCGATCGCATTGCAAGGAACATCTTGTGTCCCGTACGACGCCGCCTTCGATGTGGTGCTCGCAGAAGACACAGTGGTTCAACCGGATATTTTGGTGGTGTGTGACCGGGAAAAACTGACGGATCAAAATGTGCAAGGGGCGCCCGATGTGGCGATAGAAATTTTGTCTCCCAACACCAGCAAAAAAGACCGAACCATCAAACGCGAAGTGTATGAGCGCTACGGCGTCAAAGAGTTTTTAATCATTGACCCGGTTGGTGAATACATTGAATGCTACCGGTTGGCGGCCAATCAGAAATACGGCAAAAGCGAGATGTACGCCGATGAAGATACGTTCGAATTCACCTCTCTCCCAAATGTGAAATTCCAAGTTGCCGAAATCTTTCAAACCCCAGAATAATTTTTTTAGCGATACACATTCCATAATTCTTTTAAAGCCTTATCAGATATTGATACACTTGGCTCTGAGAAAAACAAAAAACGGGGTGGCGGCCGCCACCCCGAAATGATGATTTGATGGGTTCGTGAATTACTTTGAGGATTGAGACGAAGATGCCGATTGTTGCTGCTGCTGCTGGCGATTGCCGCCGCCGCCGCGGCGCCGGCCGCCGCTCCCTCGTCCACCACGGTGATTTCCCTGGTTGCTGCGGTTGCCGCCGCCGCTTCCACTGTCTCCAGACCGTGCTCCGGCCGGACGCTTGTCTTGCGGTTTGCCTCCACCGGACCGGTCGCGTCCACGGCCGCCCCGCGAGCGCCGCCGTGACGGGGGTTTGTCGGATGAGGCGATTACTACACGCTTGCGGTTGCCTTCGCCAATGCTGAAGGTAGAAACGTCGGCGTTTTCTTTCAACGTCATGTGGAT
>CAZEZQ010000639.1:1543-4172 GCA_964516245.1 uncultured bacterium
ACCCGGCGTTCGGGGGCCGTCAATGGGTCTGTCTTCGCGTCGCGTTTGGTGCGGCCCACTTGATCTGCCAGTTTGAGGGCCAGGTTCTTGAGAGATTCCTCGCGCTTGTCGCGGTAGTTGTCGATATCGATCACAACTTTGGCCCAGTCTTCTTTGTCTTCGTTAAGATACCGTGAGACTAGATATTGCAATGCATCCAAGGTTTGGCCCCGATGCCCGATCAACGGTGAGGCTTCTTCTCCCAGGTGGATGTGGATGGATTCATTTTCTTCATGAACCTCCATCTTGGTGTCGATATCCATTTGGTTGAGAATGCCTTGCATATACTTGGATGCATACACCCGGTTATCGCCGCGCAAGACGGCTTTCACTTCAGCAGGTTTTTTTCCGATCCCCAAAAAACCGGGAGAGGCTTCCCGCAGGGGTTCGATTTCCACTTGTTCGCGTTCAACACCCAATTTGGCGAGTGCGTCGTCTACGGCTTTTTCGTACGTTGCTCCTTTTCCAATAGCTTCTTTCATATCGTCTGGCTCCATTTTTGTGGAAGCGCCTGGTTTTCATCGATTCTGTTCGTTTGTTTGGGGCTGCTTCCAATCTTAAACATCCCACACCTGTCGTGCGGGTTTACTTTTTTGAGCCGCCTTTGCCGCTTGCCGGCTTGGGAGTAAGGGCAGGCTCGTCTTTCTGAAATTTGTCCATGATCCTCCGCTGAACCACATCAATCAAAATGTTCACAACAAAGTATAAAATCACTCCTGACGCAATTGACCAGAAGAAAAATATAAATATAAAAGGCATAATGCGCATCGCTGCGGCATTGGGCCCTTCCATTTTGTTCTGATTCATATTGATTAGCATCATGACCGAATAAGCGATCGGCAAGATGTTGATGGGCAAGATCCAGGTCCCGATGGGAACGTAAAACGCCCGATCCGGCGACGAAAGGTCGTTGATCCATCCCAAAAACGGGGCGCCGCGCAATTCCACCGCAAGATTAAACGTTGCATACAATGAGATGAAGATTGGCAGGATGATTATAAACGGCAGACATCCCGCCAGGGGATTGACCTTGTGTTTGCGAAAGAGCTCCATCTGCTCTTTCTGCTGTTTTTGCGGGTCGTCTTTGTACTGCTCGCGCAGCGCATTGATCTGAGGCTGCAGCGCCTGCATTTTCTTCATGGATGACATCTGCTTGTGGTAGAGTGGGAGGGTAAGCAGTTTCACCACCAAAGTCAGAAGAATGATAGCCACCCCATAGTTGGGCACGATCTGGTAAAACCCTTGCAGCAAGCTCAACATCAGTTGGGCGATCGGCCCGATAAAACGTTTCAAGAAAATTTGATGGGCGTCTTCCAACCCGGCTTCGGCCTTTGTGAGATTGGTTTCATCCATAGGACCGACATAGAGGGTAAATTGGTCGGTGTGTGAGGCATCGGGCAGAATGTCATCCAAATACATGCGCACACCCACGTTGGGTTTGAAGATTCCCTGGGCGTTTCCTCCGGCGCTTGAGGCCCCTTTCAATGCAAATTTGGTAAGCGAGTGGGGCACAATCGCGCTGAGAAAATATTTCTGGCCGACGGCTACCCAACCGACGTTTTGGTTTCTCATGGCCAGCCGGGGCGGGTTGTAATAGTCAAGCAACCGCTGGGATTGGCTTTGAAGTTCGCTTAATACGCTCTCTTCTTGCGCAACCGTAACCGAACCATCCAACTGGGTAATCACCTGGTTTTTGGAATCCCACCGGAACGAGAGGAAGCCAAACCCTCCAAACCAGTTCACATCGTAATAATTTCGTTTGTCGAAATTGATGCGCTCTCCTGATTCATTTTCTATCTTGATTTCGTGATCGATTCGATAATTGTTGGGATAAAAGCGGAAGGTTTTCGTGATTACGATCCCGTTGTTTTCGGCTTGAAACACTACATCAATGGGTTGATCGTTAAGGGTATACGTATTTTGTCTACTTGAATACAAAATTTGGTTGTCATAGGTCCCGCTGCCCCAGCGAATGCCCAGACCCGCTTGGCCTTCTTTAAAATAGGGATCAATCGCATCGACCTTGAAATTTTTCTCGCCGTTGTGGGCTTCAAGCAAGTCCAACTCTAATTGGGCTTTGATTTGTTCTTGGGGGGTCCCATTTTTCAACTGCAATTTCAGAAATCGTTTGTCAGAAAACAGTTCGTCGTATTCCAACAATTTCCAAGAAATAGGAGACGCCCCGTACGGAGAAAATTGGATTTCATACAAATCGCTTTGAACGGTCACTGTTTTTAGTGACTCTTTTTGCTGCACAGGCTGCAGCCAATTCCATGGCCCTTTAGCCACTTCGGGTTGTGTGTCTGCCTGGCCGCCACCGGTTTCAGATGTGGGTTTGGGGGTGGCGGTTTCTTCTTGCGAAATCGTGGGGGATTGCGGGTCGGCTGGCCCAGCCTGCTGGGTAGGAGACTGGGGTTGTTGCCGGGTTTCGGGCAATTGCTCGGCATTCATCCAGCTGAATACAATAATCACCAGCATAGACAATGCGAATGCGAGAAAAAAGCGTTTTTCAGTATCCATCAATAGTACTCAATCCGGAAAAATCAATAACGAAATTTAAAAGGAATTTAATACGATACCGTTTCAGCCG
>CAZEZQ010000640.1:0-4165 GCA_964516245.1 uncultured bacterium
TAAGGGATCGTTCATTTTAACCCCCTCCTAACCTCCCCCATTTCATTGGGGGAGGGATAAATAAGCATAATCTTGCTTTCAGAATTTCAAATATCTTTGGCTAGAATTTAATTGTCATTCTCATCCCAGGGCCAGGGCAAAACATTGGCCCGCTCGGCCCAGTCGTGCCATTTTTGTTTGAGTTCCTGCACTTTTTCAGGATACTGGCCGGATAGATCATTCAGCTCACTACGGTCCGCTTCCATATCATATAATTCCCAGGCATCCAAATCATCTTCATCCACATGTAGCAAGCGGTCCACCTCTGCTGCCAGTTTCCATTTGCCAACACGGATGGCGCGGTTGCCCTCGTGTTCCCAATACAAGGCATCACGTTCGATGGGTTGATTGTGAAATGCGGGGAGCAGGCTTTTCCCTTCATAAGGGATAATCTCATGGCCATTGTATTGTGAGGGATATTGCGCACCGCTGATATCGATACACGTCGCCATAATGTCGATCAAATGGCTGGGGTGATGGCGGTATTCATTTCTGGCTCGAATGTTCTTGGGCCAATGGGCGATCAACGGCGTTGATATCCCGCCTTCATGCACCCAATGTTTGTAGAGCCGAAACGGGGTGTTGCTGGCGTTGGCCCAGCCCTTGCCGTAAGCGATGTAGGTATCGGCTGGACCGGGCATCACGCCTTTGCCTGTGCGAACAGGATAACCATCGCGGGTGACGTCGGGTTCCATTTTGGTTTGCAGCTCGCCCGGTTCCATCGGTTTTAATTCAACTGGCTTGGAGGGATCGGGTTCGATTTCTCCCCGGCTGCCGTACTCTTCAGCACATCCCCCATTGTCATGCAAATAGAAAATCAGGGTATTGTCAAACATCCCTTTGTCTTTCAAGGTTTGTACAATACGTCCAATGCCTTGATCCATACTATCGATCATGGCGGCATAAACTTCCATCCGGCGAATCTGCCATTCCTTCATTTCTTCATCTTCCCACGCGGGCACGTCATTGTCGCGCGGTGTTAATTTCCATTGGGGATCAATGAGTCCCATATCGATCATGCGCTGATAGCGTTCATCGCGCAGGGCGTCCCATCCCTCATCATAACGGCCTTCATATTTGGCAATGTCTTCTGGCTTGGCGTGCATGGGCCAATGAGGGGCAGTGTAAGAAACATACATGAAGAAAGGATTGTCATCCCGATGGGTTTCAACGAAATGGCTGGCATAATCGCTGATGGCGTCTGTGTAATAAAAATCTTCCCAGGGAGCGATATAGTTGTTATCCAGCGTAAGGGTGTTAGGATCGTAAAAACTACCAGCACCGTGAATCGTACCGAAAAAGCGGTCGAAACCGCGCTGGCAGGGCCAATTGTGTTTGGATGTATTCAAACCTCTTTGCGGGGTAACATGCCATTTGCCCGACATGTAGGTAGAATAGCCTGCTGTTTTTAACACCTCGGCGATGGTCATACAATTTCGATTGAGATCACCACGATAGCCCTCCAAACCACGGTCTCCCATCATATGGCCGATTCCAGCCTGATGTTGATAAAGCCCTGTTAGCAGACTGGCGCGTGTAGGACAACAACGGGCGGTGTTATAAAATTGGGTGAACCGGACGCCATTCTTCCCCAGGCGGTCCAAATTCGGCGTGTGAATCTCGCTCCCGTAACATCCAATATCCGAGTACCCCATATCATCACTCATGATGAGCACAATATTAGGACGTTTCGCTTGGCCCTCTTGTTGTTTTTGCGCCAATTGCGATGCGGCGCTGCCGCTCAGGCCAAGGCCGGTTCCCGTTAATGCGAGTGAAGATTGATACAAAAAATTTCGGCGTGTGGTTTGCATGGTTTCTTTCCCCATTGATTGTAATTTGCTTCTGAAAATTCAAAATTAATAAGCACCTTCAACATTCATGGCAAGTGCGTATAGATACTTGGTGGCAGTTATAAAGAGAGTCTTGTTGTCTTTGCCACCAAAACAAACATTGGCTGTCCAGCCCGAATCAATTTCGATATGCTTGATCTTTTCACCTAGCTTGTTGAACACATGAACTCCTCTACCAGTCAGATATACATTTCCCTGGGCATCGAGGGTCATACCATCCGACCCCATTTCGCAAAACAGTTTTCGGTTATTGAGTGAACCATCTTTTTCGATGTCATACACATAAGTTTTTTTATCCCCAATATCGGCAACATAAAGATTTTCGCCATCCGGTGTGCCAATCACGCCATTGGGTTGCACCAAATCGGTTGCAACTGGCCTCAAAGTCTTTCGGTCCGGCTTCAAATAATACACATATCGGCCTTCCTGCTGCATTTCAGGGTCACGCTCCCAATAGGGCCGTTTATATAATGGATCGCTAAAATAGATGCCGCCATTTGGATGCAGCCACAAATCATTCGGCCCATTGAGCAATTTTCCTTTGTAGTCTTTCACCAAAACAGTAACATCTTTGCCCACTGAGATATCCCACAGCTGATTCTTTTCATCGGCGCAGGCAAGAAGACTGCCGTCTGAATCAAAAAACAAGCCATTCGACCGCCCAGCAGGCTGCATAAATGTAGAGAGTTCTCCATCCGTGCTCCACTTCATGATTCGGTTGTTGGGTTGATCGGTAAAATAAACATTGCCTTCTGAATCAGAGGCCGGACCTTCAGTAAACTGAAATTCATCGGCTAACAGTTTCACTTCTGCGCCTGGCGCTACGATTTCATTCTGCTCTGAAGCGGAGGAAATGACGTTGAGAAGTAATAAGCAAAGAAAGAAGAGGGCATTGGTTCTCATAGTGTTTTAACTCTTTTCCATAGAATCAAAATTTCAGATTCGAATCTTTCGATGCCAACAAAATACCATATTCATAATCCTCAGTTAAGTCATGATAGGCAGAATTCGAACAGAATATCTTCTTCATAAGCGCGTGTTCACATTGAAATCCAAAATTTTATTGATAAATTAAGCGCATTGGAAACTGTGAATTCATCATCGAAAACTCCCCGCCACCCTCAAACTCTCAATAGTTGACTTGGAGGTTCGAATGAACGCCCTAACAAAATTCTTTTATTTAATCGTAGTTGGAATGTGCCTAGCCTTACTTTCGAATTCAGCCACAGCTCACGACCATCCCCTACATTCACAAGTCAAACTCAATCATGAATCCACCCTGTTGGCACAAGCGGATCGTGGAAGCGCACAAGATGGGATTAGTGGTGATGGTGATTTAAAATTTCGCGTTCTGTATACACGCGACATTTTACCCGAAGAAGCGCAAGCTGTTTTGGAGAAAGCCCATGGTGGTTTTGCCGTCGACCGGCGTGAAGGCAAAGGACACGTGTATTTTTCACTTCCCGGAGCAGGCATAATTCGCTTAAGCCCGAATTTGAAAAAAGCGAAGTTGATATCCACTACTGAAGATGTGAAGAAGAACAACCAACAGAACACCACAACTTGGTATGATGCCGATGGCAATGCCCGGTTGGTGTTCCCCGCCAACGGCGCAGGCAAAGTATTCACAACCAATTTGAAAGGCGAACTGCTTGATACCCTGGATGCCCCAAAATCAAAGCACAATTTTGACAATTCAACCGTGAACCAATATTTCTCTGAAGGCGGGAAGTTCGTACCCACTGACGTAGAACATCTCAATCAACTGTATTACATTACCACTGGGTATTCCAAATTGGATTATGTATTGACCGCGAAAGTGAGTGAATTACCCATCAAAACCATGTGGTATGACCTGGTGTTCGGCGGCAAAGGAACGGAAGCGGGGCAATTTCAAACCGGCCACGGGATTACTGTAGCAATGAATGGAAAACGCCTGGATATCGCCGACCGGCCCATAGCCGAGATTGACCGTTTTGACCGCTTCGGCCATTACCGTAAAACCATTACTTTGCCACAAGGCGCCTATCCCTGCGATATCGATCATGGGGAAGGCTATTCAGTGGTTGGATGTTTACACGGATTGGATCGTGAAAAAGGAGCCCCGGTCTATATTCTCAAAGACAGTGAAGTGGTATCAACGATTTGGCCGAAAGCCGAATTGGATCTGGAAAAATTCCAGCACATCCACAATGCGGTTATCACTAAGCATAACGGAAAACTTCATTTGGTGATTCAATCGTGGAACCCCGGTGATTTCGTTGTGCTTGAGCAGG
>CAZEZQ010000641.1:0-4160 GCA_964516245.1 uncultured bacterium
GCGTCTATGACCTGCGCTCCAAAAAAGACTTTTTGCCGGATTGTCAGATATGGATTAAGCGGAATTGGGCTATTTCAAGGCAAGCAATTTTGCTTGAACCGAATCGAGCAGAGAATCTCGAATGAATAAGCTGGCATCGAGAATCTCGATCCCAATCAACTCATCTTTCACGTTGAGTTCAGCTGTAATGTTTGGGCTGATTTCCACACTTCCTGATTCATCATCGTGGGATAGAGTGACATGAAGAATATCTTCTTGTTCGAAATAAGCCAGATGGGGTTTATTCATGGCGCAGCCTCCCCGATATTAATCTAGAATTAATTTGTTGACGAGCTGTGGTATGAACAGTGATAGGGGTGAAATTATCCCCCTCACATTCGTATGCAATTTGAACTAACTTTCTGTCATGCCGACCAATCACAATTTCATGTT
The DNA here is from genome assembly GCA_964516245.1 of uncultured bacterium. GTDB lineage: Bacteria > Hinthialibacterota > Hinthialibacteria > Hinthialibacterales > Hinthialibacteraceae > CAZEZQ01. Next base: position 433 of record CAZEZQ010000641.1, read on the forward strand.
CTGTATACAAATCAATATAACAATTATTAATCGTACTTGAAATCTATTTATAAGGATAGAAGAATTTATAACCTTTTTCACTATTGATCATAAATAAAAAAGCAATTTAGCTATAGCCATTACGAAAAGTTGAATTACAATAACAAGAAATAACTAAATAGATATGATTGATTATGCAAAGTAAGCGATGTCAAATATGTGGGAACTATAGCCGGATGGCAAGCCTTAGCGTATGCTGCATGAAGTGTGAAGATAAAGAATTGGACATTCTCATTGAGGTGTACCGATTCATACATATGTCAGGCTCAGAATATTGCAGCGCCAATGAAATTGTGGAAAACGTAGGATTGGTTGAAAATGTTTCTGTTAATATAACATTTTTGCGTAGTTGGGTGGCCCGAAACTGGCTTCAGAAAAACGAACTCGAAGCACTGCGAGTTCCTCCCTCAATTGAAGAAGAAATTGAAGAAACTGGGTATCAAATTACTCCCGAATTTTTGGCCACTCTCGACCGCTTGAAAGAGAACAAACCCAAATACGATTCCACCATTCTTCAAGGTGCTTACAAAAACAAAGACGATGAACAACGCAGCTATGTTGGCATGGTATACATGGAACGAAAACGCAAGTAACCCCAAATTCGATTACGGCAACTTATGAAATACCTCGCGCAAGCGGGGGTAGAGTTCTTTATAACATTCAAATCGTTCTGTATATAACTTGTGATTTTCTGTATTGGGTTCAAAAGTACGTTCAATTTGCGCCAAATGCTCGGCAGCTTCTTGGATGGACGTATAAACCCCGGTGGCGCTCCCAGCCAGAATCGCGCACCCCAGGCAACCGGCTTCAGAAACCGAAGGCACGGCAATGGGCAACCCAAGAATGTCTGCTTTGATTTGCATCCAATAGGGTGATTTGGCTCCTCCGCCGGTGGCCCGCAGTATATCGATTTTCCCACCCGCATTATGAAACAGTTCCACACACTGGCGCATTTCGTAGGTGATGCCTTCGAGTACGGCCCGAGTCATTTCACCTTTGGTTGTATCCAAGCGCATCCCTGCGAACACACCCCGTGCCCGAGTGTCAAAATGCGGGACACCACTCGTGGTAAAATGAGGCAAAACTAAAATGTTTGTGGGTTTATCGCTTGCTTCTTCAGTCAATAGGTCATAAACATCTTTGCCTTGTTCTTTGGCCCGGCGCGCTTCATCTTCACCGAAAATGTCGCGATACCAGCGAAACAGGCTGCCACCGGTGAAATTATAGGTCAAAGCGATATACAAACCTGGGCAGGTGTGGTGATAACAGCAAATGTTGTTTTCGAGCATGGTGTCGTTCAACATCAAATGGGGAAACGCCGGGCCAATGCACTCGACTGTACCCATGCCGTAGGCGGCGACATTGGTTTGTGTGACTCCCGCCCCTAACATTTGGCAAGGTTGATCGTGGCCGCCGGTCACCACCTGTACACCGCGCGGTAATCCCATTTCATCGGCGATTGAATCTGGAACAGTGCCCACCAGTGTGCCTGAAGGCATTAAGGTGGGCATCTTATCCCGTTCAATACCGGCGAATTCCAAGAATTCATCGTTCCAATCTTGAGTGTTGAGATCAAACAGCATGGTGCGCGCCGCAAAACTGTAATCGGTGGTTGGCGGCATCCCCAATTTGAACATGACCAAATCTTCAAAACCGAGAATGTATTTGGCTTTTTGCAAAATTTCCGGCTGGTTATCCCGCATCCATTGCAATTTTAATGCCGTGAATAAGGACGCCAGTGGCTGGCCGGATACTTCGAATACGCGTTTTCGGCCAAATTTCTCATTCCACCCTTGTACATAGGGCTCAGTTCGCGCACAGAAACTCACAATCGAGTTGCCCAAAATTTCGCCCGATTCGCTCACAGGGGTCACGGCTTCGCCCTGGCAAGAAACGGCCAAGGCTGAGACCGGGTCGTTATTCGTATTTGATGCGACTTCGGCCATGCAGCTTTTCACATCGTTCCATACTTGCTTGCTGTCAAGTTCGGCCCAGCCAGGGTGGGGCGAGTGCAGCGGATATTCTCGATAGGCTGTCGCCAATATTTTCCCTGCCGGATCAAAAGCCACCGCTTTGCAGCCAGTCGTGCCTACATCGATTCCAAGTAAACTCATTTCGCGCTCCCCGAGGTAATTGTGTGTATGCCCCCTCACCCTAACCCTCTCCCAGTGGGCGAGGGGACAGGTGATTCAACAATTCATCATTGACAGAGTACTAGTGTAATGGATGCTGAAGCGGCAAAGCAACCCTGCCTGCAATATCTTAAACAACAAAAAAGGAGCAACCTTGCAGCTGCTCCTTGAAATAATTTATTTTTAGTAGTATCAGTTGTGGCCGCCGCCTACAATGCGGCTGTTCATAACAAACAAATTGCCGCTGGAAATAAGTCCGTTGGTAGGCGCATAGATATGATCACCGACTCCTTGCGCGACATTTCTATATGCCTGAACAGACCAATCAAAATCGTTTTGATCTGCATCCGGCCCCAACGACATCATTAAATATTCAACATTCAAACTGCCTAACGTGTTAAACACATTCGTATTGTCTTTACAATTCGGTGTCCCGTTTGGTCCGAATGAAACCCGGGAAGTATACTCGTAAACCGGCTTCAATCCTGTCCGAACCGTATCCATGTTTTGAAAATCGGATCGTTCGTTCCAGAAGATTTCGCGGGGAATGGAAGCGATGTACGACACGGGGGTGGTTAAGGGGATATAGGAACCAATCTCGAAACTTCCCACTCCGCAATCGGCATCGAATGTGTATTGGCCGTTATCCATACGGTATTGCTCTTCGGCCATCGACATTGCTTTCATGTCTGAGATCAGCCGCGCGACTTTCGCCCGGTTTTGGGCGTTCAAAAAGTTCGGCACGGCAATCGCCGCCAGGATTCCGATAATTGCTACAACAATTAGTAATTCAATTAAGGTGAATCCTCTCATGTTGATAGAACCTCCCGCAACAAAATAGAAATACTGAGTTATTGCTTTCAAGAAATGGAAAAGCAGTTTACTTACAAAAGTCTAACTAAATTATTCTAAAAAGTAAGGGGGGTTATGCGGATTTCTTGGTACTTTTTGAAGTGGATTTACTCTTTTTTTCTCCCCCACGCGCATCAGGACCGCACATGGTTTGTTCGGGCTTGTGGTGGATAATTACATCCAAATCTTCATGAGGACGGGGAATTACATGGGCAGAAACCACTTCACCGACGCGCCGAGCCGCTGACGCGCCTGCATCAACCGCAGCTTGCACATCTGCGACGCCACCGCGTAGTTTCACCGTAACCAAACCGGGGACCGTATATTCAATTTGACTCAGTACCGATTCTGCCGCTTTTACAGCTGCGTCTGAGGCTTCGATTGCCCCCACCAAACCCCGTGTTTCGATTAAACCCAATGCTTCCATGTTGAATAACCACCTTTTCATATATTGAGATCATGATAAATGTTTTTTTCAAAAAACAAAAGTCCTGAATAAGTTAAATCGATTGAGATTTTCTCTCAAGCATTTGGAGCCAAATATGTGCGTTCAGGGTAAACACGGGGGTTCAGGGCAGACACGGGGGTTCAGGGCAGACACGGGGGTTCAGGGCAGACACGGGGGTCTGCCCCTACATTAAATTATCTGGCAATCCGGCAAAAAGTCTAAACGTATATAAATTATAGTCACATATTGGAGCGCAG
>CAZEZQ010000642.1:0-4157 GCA_964516245.1 uncultured bacterium
CCCCTACAATTGTAATAATTCAAATATATTTGGTTCGGAATAAGATTATGACGAATATTTGACATGGGCGGAATCTTGCGGAAAGGTAAGTTTGATCAGAATTTGAAAATCATGCTGAGAAAGCAATCGTTTTAGGGTTTCACTTTCAACAAAAATAGATGATTCGTGTGGAGCGCCATAACCTTCAGACGCCTTCATTTCATTGGAATAGTGAGCGAAAAGCAAATCGGCTTTGCAATATCGGCGAAACCGATCCACCTTTTCATTGATTTTCGGGTGTTTATGCCATCCATGAGCATAGGCGGCTTCTAACAACGCCTGGCGGTAGGCAACATTTTGTTTGGGATCGTTTGTGGAAAGTGGATCAGTTGGCAACCCCAGCAATTTCAGACGGTGTAAAGTACGTTTCTTCTTTTGCAAGATTTTGCGAATTTCTGGAACGCATTCACGAAACGGTTTCAAGCCCTCATTTTGCGCATCGGCCAGCTGGATAAAATGTATCGATTCGTTCACTTTGACTGGCCCTTTGATTTCGCCGATTTTCATCGACCACAACGCTTCTTCAAACGGTTTGGCGAGCGATCCTTTTTCGATCCACCCCAAATACCCGTCTTGATTCACACTTTCTGATTGAGAATAGCGCAGCAAATCTTGAAAATCATAACCCTGGTGTAATTTATTTTGGATAAATCCTGGCGTCACTGAGGGGATTTGGTTTGATGCGGAACTTACTTCCAGTTCTTGGTGATCGAGCATGATATGGCGGGCAAAGCGTTGGCCATCCTGATGAAACTCATCATTATGCTCAACATAATAGGCCATCATTTCTTCATGCGTGACCTTGGGTTTGATGTCGTCGAGTTCTTCTTCCATTGTTTCTACCATCAAGGATTCACGGTATTGAGTCACATCATCTTTTAATTGAGGCTGAATTTTTGAATTTTGTTTTGCATTCAAAATTTCTATGAGAGCGATATGTTTGATCACCCGATTGAGCAGCAATTGGCCGGGGGGTTTTTCAAACCATTCAGGGTCTTCGGTTTCCAAACCGACTAAATCTTCCGCTGTCATTTCCAATCCGCGTAGAATCGGGCTGTCTTCTGTTGGGGGGGCTTGAAAATACTCGCGCAAATCATCCTGGGTCACCTGGCCGCCGTCGTACAATGCCAACACTTCTTTTTCTACCAACTGCCGGTGCTTCATTTGCTGGCTTTTTTGTGTATACACGGCATAGATCAAAGCCAAAAAGACCGGCGCCAAAAAGAATAACAACGCCAAACGAAGATTCATGTGGTTTCCTTTACTTTCAAGAAACTGGTTTGTCGCTCATTATTTCATATGATACACTTTTTTTGGATGATTTGTATTTGAATCAAAAGCACCCTCACCCCGGCCCTCTCCCAAAGGGAGAGGGAGAACAATTCGACCGCTAAACATGATACATATTTCATGATGATATAGCCCACCGTAGTGGCAATGTCATTAACTTAAGATCATATTGAGTATTGAATTCACCGCTTGAACGAGAAACCGGCTCGGCGGGAGCCTCGCCCTCCTCCAGCTTATGTTAATGACATTTGCCTTGGTAGATGGATTTTCTCTTATGCTGTCCCGGCAATTACATCTTCGAGCATGGGCAAATCTTCTACCCAAGGGTTGCGCCGCCAGGCGAATTTTTTCAACTCTATGAGATGTTCCCGGCTGACTGTTTTTCCATCCGATGGGGCGGTGTTCATCTCGGCCTGGCGCACATTGCGGATGCCGGGGATCACTGTCCCCACCTCGCCATGGCTCAGCACCCAGCGCAGCGCCAATTCTGCCATGCTCATATTGGGCAGATTCTTGTCTTTCCATTCACGAATTTTCTCCACCCGCTGCACGGTCGCTTTCAAATTGTCGCCATGAAAATAAATGGCGCGAAAATCGTCTTCTTCGCTGCCGAAATCTTCATCGCCTTTGTACTTGCCGGTCAGGCTGCCTTCATCAAACGGAACTCGAATAATGGTGAACACATCGTTGTTCTTGCAGGCCTGCAACACCGTTTCACGCGGATGCTGTTCAAAGAGGTTGAAGATCACTTGAACCGTATCGACCGCTCCAGAATTCACCGCGTCGATCACGCATTCAGGAAAGCCTTCTGTTGTTGAAATGCCGAAGGCTTTGATTTTCCCCTCTATTTTCAACTTTTCCGCGGTTTCGAATATTTCATCCTGTGTGTTCCAGGTTTCGCACCAGGTATGCAATTGATAGATATCGAGCGCTTCCATGCCCAATCGCTTCAAACTGGTTTCTACCCCCTGCACCATATGTTCGACAGGAAAGGTATTGGTATACGGGGTCCATGACGGGGGAGCCCAGACCTCGTTTTTGGGGATCAATTTCGTGGCCACATATACCTGTTCGCTGCGCTCTTTGAGCACCTGGCCGATCAGTTGCTCGCTATTGCCATAGCCGTAGTGCTGGGCGGTGTCGATAAAGTTCCCGCCCAGGTCCAAATATTTATGCAACGATTTGAGCGATTCGTTTTGGTCTTGTTCGCCCCACCAGCCACCGATCGCCCATGCGCCGAATCCAATTTCGGAGAGGTCCCAGCCCATCCGTTTAAAGTGCCGAAATTTCATTGATGCCTCCATTTTATCTGTTTTTTTTACCATTCATTACAACTATGGAATTCTGGTATTTATTACCCTCTGTTTAAGCTGATCTTGATTCAGAAGTTACTCCTCCCCCAAGTTGGGGGAGGCTGGGAGGGGGGTGTGGGTTATGATCTTATTTAGATCAAACAAACATTCTCAACCCCACCCTAACCCTCCCCATCTTGGGGAGGGAATTGGTAATACCTCTAAAGTACTAATGGGTAAAGATCAGCTTATTAGGGGGTGTCGAAACAAGTATTTCACCTTTAATATCGCTCTAATTTGCTCCATCGTTTGTTGCTTCATCGATCACATCTTCTGCGGTTCCATCTTGAATGGGATCCGTCGCTGCCCCGATTGCGCCGGCAGGTATTGAATCACTAGACAAAGCAGGCTCTTTCGCCAACGGTATATTGAGTTCGCTTAACTCATCTGTTAAAACCGATTGTGGTATCCAGCCTTCATGGCCTCCCCAGATCCGAACCCGCAGCCACTCACTCTCATCGGGATCGCTCAAGGGCTCAACTTCCAAGCCCCGAATCAGAGGTTCTTCCAAAGCGGGAGCGGCATCTTCTTTGGGTTCTTCCCGTAAAACGGTTTTTCGCGCGATCAATACACTTTTTGCAGCCGTGATTGATTTCACCTCATCACCATAATACTGATAAAGCCGCTTATCGCTGCCCAAAATGGTCACCACAATTTTTTTATCAAACTGGCGTACGATCACCATACCCTGGCGGCTGCCATGCTTGGTTTCAACCACCCCCGCCTGCAGAACACGCGGGAGGACAATCATTGCAACAACCACCCCCATAAACCAGGAAACACATTTGTTTTTCATTGATCTTCCCTATATAATTTGGTATAGAATCAAGATAAACTCTTTAGAGTTATTTGAACCAATAATTATCTTAACACTCAAAAACGATAGTAATGATACGATATGCTTTTTTCAATCCCATCTCTAGCACGCTTTTCGATTCTCTTGTTCACCGTGAGCCTTTTAACGGTATCGTGCGCGCACCAATCGCAATACGACACGGCGCCGTCATCCGAAACGGGGATCACCAATATTGAAGATTCTGGAGTAATCCTTGAGAGACAGCGTCAATCCTTTCCCCAAAAAAATCCAAGAACCTATAATCCCGCCGAACAAGTCTTGCCGGGAGAGCCAATTCAATAGAACGAACCGCGATAAATAACATTTGATCGGCAAAAACACATACTCATGAAAACCGCGATTAATAAACATCTATTGAAGAGAATATACAACTTGATCTGCCTGTTGTTGTTTTTTGTGATAATCACTTCGTGTTCAAGCATGGAAAAGCGGAATCAAAGTAATATCGATCAATCTACTCAAGAAAACTATGAACAATCAGAAACCAACCGTCCTACCCTCAACGACCTTCGTGGGTATCTTTTGACAAAATAATATAGTCTGACAAACCGGCAAAAAGTCCGATCTAGAAAACGACTACACATATATAGTAACATGGACATCCAATGCGCACTATATGT
>CAZEZQ010000643.1:0-4135 GCA_964516245.1 uncultured bacterium
GTTTGCCGTCAAAGATATTTGGTTAAAGTTGATGCGGGCATCTTGCCTGCAAGGTACAATGTAGCAGGCTAGAAGCCTGCACCACAAGAAAAAAGCCTGGGCAGTGTGGCCCAGGCTTGGAATGTGAATGCAATAAAATTATTTTTTTGTGAGGATTTAACCCCTCACCCTAACCCTCTCCCAGAGGGAGAGGGAACTTGTTTTACACATAACTATGCAGTGCGCGCATGTAGTTGGCACGTTCGAAGGCTGCCGGTTCGGGGCAGGATTTTTGGCTCATGCTGCCCTTCATCATGGCGATGGAGTCATACTCGTGTTCTTCCATCCAAGTTTTTAGGTCGGTCAAGATTTCGGGGATACGCCCGATGCCGTGGCGCAGCAAGGCCGAGCACATTTGTGTGACCGAGGCCCCCGCCATCACCATCTTGATCACATCATCCACCGTATAGATACCAGTGGTGGCGGCGAAATCGACATTGACGCGTCCATAGAGGATGGCGATCCAACGCAGCGGCAGCCGCATTTCCTGCGGTGTGCTTAAGAGCAGGTTGGGGAACACTTCCAGGTTTTCAATGTCGATATCGGGTTGATAAAAACGGTTAAAGAGCACCAACCCATCCGCCCCGGCATCTGCCAGGCGCAATGCAATATTGGCGGTGGACGTGAAGTACGGTCCCAATTTAATAGAAACTGGGATGGTGATGGTGTCTTTGATGGCTTTCAAAATGTCGAGATAAACATACTCGACATCTTCGGAAGCGAGATTGGGGTTAGTTGGAATATAATACACATTCAGTTCCAACGCGTCCGCCCCGGCATCTTGCATCTTTTTGGCATAGTTGATCCATCCACCAGTTGAAACCCCGTTGAGGCTGCCGATGATAGGGATATCTACTGCTTCTTTGAGGCTGCGGATGTGTTCGAGATAATCATCCGGCCCCAGGTTGAAGTCATCCATTTCTGGGAAGTAACTTAGCGCTTCAGAGAAGCTTTCGGTGCCGTAGGTGAGAAAGTGATTGAGTTCTTTGGCGTCGAACTGCAGTTGTTCTTCAAAGAGCGACCACATCACTACGGCAGAGGCGCCCGCGTCTTCCATCTTTTTTACTGTGCCGATGTCGCGCGAGAGCGGCGAGCTGGATGGCACGATGGGGTTTTTCAAATGAAGGCCTAAGTAATTGGTTGTGAGATCCATGTTGTTTTTCCTTTCCAAACCTCAAATAATGTTCCGCTTTAATCGCCTGTGACATCGCTATCGCCATTGCCGTACGACATGGTTTCCATTTGGCGATACAGGTTCCACCGGCTGGAGACTTCTTTCTGGCCGAGCGCCATGAGTTTTTCCGCATGTTCCGGTTTGCTCTTGGCCAGCATTTTAAAGCGGGTTTGTTGGAAGGCCCAGTCTTTGTAACTGATTTTCGGATCTTTCGAATCTAGTTTCAATGGATTCTGGCCTTCGGCCGCCATTGCGGGATTGTAACGGTAAAGCGGCCAATGGCCGCTTTCGACCGCGGCGCGCTGGGTGTCGTTGCCGGTGCGCATATTGATGCCGTGCGCAATGCAGTGTGAATAGGCCAGGATCAGGGAGGGACCGTCATAGGCTTCGGCCTCGAGAAACGCTCTGACCGTCTGCAGATCATTCGCGCCCATCGCCACTTTGGCCACGTAGATATTGCCATACGACATCGAGATCATACCGAGGTCTTTCTTGGCGATCGACTTGCCGCCCGCGGCGAATTTGGCGACTGCGCCGATAGGTGTCGCTTTCGACATCTGGCCACCGGTGTTGGAATAGACTTCGGTATCCAAAACCAACACGTTGACGTTTTTGCCGCTGGCGAGAACGTGATCGAGCCCGCCGTATCCGATGTCATAAGCCCAACCGTCACCACCAAGAATCCATACACTCTTCTTGACCAGATAATCAGACAGGTTTAGCAGGTTTTTGGCGTCTTCATCCTGATTGCCTTGCAGCTTTGATTTCAGTTCGGCGACGCGTTTGCGCTGCGCTTCAATGCCTTCTTCGCCAGACTGGTCGGCTTTCAGGATTTCTTTGACCAGGTTGTCACCCACAACATGCGCCTGTTTTTGCAGCAGTTCATGCGCATATTCGCTTAGTTTGTCGATTGAGAGACGAAAGCCAAAACCGAATTCGGCGTTATCTTCAAACAATGAGTTCGACCAAGTGGGGCCTCGCCCATTGCGGTCTACCGTGTAGGGGGTGGTTGGCAGGTTGCCGCCGTAGATGGATGAACAGCCGGTCGCGTTGGCAATAATGGCCCGGTCGCCAAACAGCTGGGTAAGCAGCATAACATAAGGCGTTTCGCCACAGCCTGAGCAGGCGCCGGAATATTCAAACAGTGGAGTGAGCAACTGCGAGCCTTTGACAGTGTTGAGCTTTACCTGAGTGCGGTCCATCTCGGGGATATCGAGGAAGAACTTGTAGTTTTCGCGCTCTTGCTCGCGCAGAGGGATCTGCGGCCGCATGTTGATCGCTTTCAACTTGGGTTCTTGTTTGTTCTTCGCCGGGCAAATGTGGACACAAGCGCCGCATCCGGTGCAATCTTCAGGAGCGACTTGCAGGGTGAACTTCTCACCGGCAAATTCTTTGCCCCGCGCATCCACCGATTTGAAGGTGCCCGGCGCATCATTCAAGACCTCTGGATCGTAAATCTTCATGCGGATGGTGGCATGGGGGCATATCATAGCGCATTTGCCGCACTGGATGCACACGGTTTCGTCCCAGACCGGAATCTCAAGCGCGATGTTCCGTTTTTCCCACTGGGCGGTGCCGATAGGGAAAGTGCCGTCACACGGCATTTCGCTGGTTTTGACTTCATCGCCTTTGCCGGCAATGATTTTGGCCAATACGTTTTGCACGAATTTAGGCGATTCGGGTGAAACCACCGGCGGCAGCTCGATGGTGCTGTTGGCCGTGCCGGGCACTTTGACTTCGTGCAAGTTGTCGACCGATTGATCGACCGCATTGAAGTTCATCTTAACGATTTCTTCGCCTTTGCTGCCATACGTTTTCTTAATGGCATCTTTGATCGCGGCAATGGCTTCGTCTTTAGGAAGCACGCCGGAAATAGCGAAGAAACAAGTTTGCATGATGGTGTTGATGCGTGCGCCCATTCCAGTTTCGCGGGCGACTTTGTAGGCATCAATCACATAGAATTTGAGTTTCTTTTGAATGATCTGCTCTTGCACGCGGCGGGGGATATTGTCCCACACTTCGTCCGCTCCAAACGGGCTGTTGAGAAGGAAAACCGCCCCTTCTTGAGCCTGGGCCAGAATGTCGTATTTTTCGAGAAATACGAATTGATGGCAGCCGATGAAGTTAGCGGAATTGAGCAGATAGCTGGACCGGATTGGACGTGGGCCGAAACGCAGGTGCGATACGGTCACCGAGCCGGCTTTTTTCGAGTCGTAGACGAAATAACCCTGGGCGTAGTTGTCTGTGCCTTCGCCAATGATTTTGATGGAGTTTTTGTTCGCTCCCACCGTACCATCCGACCCCAGGCCGAAAAACATGCCGCGGTGTACATCGGGCGCTTCGGTTATGAAAGATGGATCCCAATCCAAGTTGGTATTGGTGACATCTTCGTAGATGCCAACCGTGAAGTGATTTCTCGGTTTGTCTTGCGCCAAGTTGTCGAACACGCTCTTGATCATCGCCGGGGTGAATTCTTTGGATGACAACCCATAACGGCCGCCGACGATTTGAGGCGCCGCGGCAAAAGGAGCGCCGCCATCGGCCATCGCTTCGTTGACACCCGTCACCACATCCAAATAAAGCGGTTCGCCTGGAGCGCCGGGTTCTTTGGTGCGGTCCAACACACCGATTTTCTTTACGGTGGAGGGCATCACTTGCATCAAGTGTTTGATAGAGAATGGACGATAGAGCCGAACTTTAATCACGCCGACTTTTTCGCCTTTGTCAAACAAATAATCAACAGTTTCATGGGCGGCGTCTGCGCCGGAGCCCATCAAGATAATGACGCGATCCGCATCGGGCGCGCCGAAATAATCGAAGAGTTTGTATTGCCGCCCCACCACTTCGGCGAATTTGTCCATCGCATTTTTTAAGAACTGTTTTTAAAATTGAAAGTTCACTTACTAACTTTTCCAATATAGC
>CAZEZQ010000644.1:0-4109 GCA_964516245.1 uncultured bacterium
TAGGCAGAAGTACTGATGCAGCAAAAAGGTATAAAGAGATAAAAGTTCAAATGCCTATGAAAACTGAGGAGATACATTTAATAGAAACTGATGACACTGTTGGAATCGAAGCATATTGGCACAGGAGGTTCTCAGAAAAACGTTTGGAGGGAGAGTGGTTTGCCTTAAGTAATGCAGATGTCAAAGCATTTAAACGAAGACGATTTATGTGAAAAATGTAAACGGCCTACAACAGCGTATATGGTTAATGGCTAGCAAATCAGAAAATTATAAGTCTACTTTACTAATTTAGCACGACCCTGAAACTAAAGTCTATCGCATGATTACCGCCACTAACCATATACGCGAAACGTTGGCAACAATAGCCCGCAAGAAACTGAAGTACTTCGTAGAGAGTGACGGAGAAAAAAATAAAAATGACGACTTGGAATACATTACAGCTTGACCGACAGACAGCGACTCCGTTGAAAGTTACGTCTGACCAGAAAGAGAATAAAAAAATGCCGACCCTTCGGAGGTTTTTTGTTTTCTGCCAGCGCACAGCAAGCCAATTTGCAAGTCGTGCGTTTTTGGCTGTGAAAAAAGATACAGCCAAAAGCCGCACGGCCTTCGGCAAACTTGCAAAATCGCTTGCTCTCCCGCCCGCAACAATAAGAAATTATCCGTTTGAAAAAGTACCTTTGTAATCAATTATGTCAAGTCCATTATCACAATATTTCACCGGAATAGGAGCCAAAAGGCTGAGTGATGTTGAAGTAGCCCCTGATGTGTCCAATCAACATGAATTCAACGGAATAGCAGGGTTTAAGGAAATCTTTGGTTCGGAGAAAATCAACTTTCAGGGGCATTTCATTTACCTGACCGATGACGAAGAACAAATTATTGAAGAATCCGGTACGCTGACATGGTATGATGCACGCGAGAATCACCCCACTAGAACCGAATACCGACTTTACTATTCTACCAATCCTGTCATTAATAATGCAATTGCCGGTGACCTTGTCGTAATCGGACAAACTGGTGAAAACAAACTGGCAATAATTGTTGCCCCACAAGGCTCCACATCCGAACAGCAGCTACTATGGCTTTTCGGCCTTGAGGAAGTGGGGTCAAGATTCGTTATTCGTGACTTTACCGAAGAAGATACCCAACTGAACTTTGCAGGACAGTACATCATTACATCGTTGGGCTTTGAAGTTCCCGATACTGCACCCGATTTTCTGGAAGATCTTATCACTCGGTTTGGTGTGGTTTTCCCCACAACAGCCGAATTCTCTGCTTATGCACGCTCGACAATTAAAGATGTGTCGCCAATAGAGGACCCCGACAATACCTTGATTGCTTGGGTGGAACGGGAAGAACTGCTTTTCAAAACACTCGAAAAGCACATAGTAGCACTAAAGCTGCAACAGGGCTTTGGTGAAAAGGGAACCGATGTAGATGAATTTATTTCCTTCTCTTTAAGCGTTCAAAACAGGAGAAAATCAAGAGCAGGCTTTGCATTTGAGAATCACCTGGCGCACATTTTTAATGCCAGTGAAATTCAATATTCAAAGGGCGCAAAAACCGAACGGAATAACAAGCCTGATTTTCTGTTTCCAGGCATAGACTATTATCACAAGGCAGATTTTACTACACAGTTGCTGACCATGCTTGGCGTTAAAACTTCTGCAAAAGAACGTTGGCGGCAGGTTCTCGCAGAAGCCGACCGCATTAATAACAAGCATCTCATTACTCTGGAACCTGCTATAAGCAGAAATCAGACGGACGAAATGATTGCCCAAAATCTGCAACTTGTGCTGCCTCAGCCACTCATGGAAACATATACAGAAGAACAACAGACAAGCCTGATAACGCTTTCTGACTTCATTGGTATTGTCCGCGAAAAGCAACAGCAAATCTGATGGCTGATGTTCACGAACCGGAGGTGCGCTCATACAACATGAGCCAAATAAAGGGCAAGAATACAAAGCCCGAAATTCTCGTTCGTAAATTTTTACACGCTAATGGTTACCGGTATCGGCTGCACGCCAAAAATCTTCCCGGAAAGCCTGACATTGTGTTGAAAACATACAACACAGTCGTTTTCATTCATGGTTGTTTCTGGCATGGCCACAAAGGTTGCCAATACTTTGTTGTTCCAAAAACACGCACTCAGTGGTGGCTCAATAAAATCAACCGTAATAAGGAAAAAGACAAGGAAAGCACCGAAACCCTTCAAAAAGAAGGCTGGAACATTATTACCATTTGGGAATGTGAATTGAAGAAAGACAAACGCGAGAAGACCCTACAGAAACTGATTCAAAAACTACTCAATAGCTACTCAATAGCTAAACTTCCTGAACCTTCGCTTCTTCACCCCTGAGTAGTTTCTCCTGCTCTTTTCGGTGTACCTCCATCTTTCGTTTGTTCTGAGGTTTCAAAACTTCGATCATAGCGATAGCCATAGCCTGCACAACCGGAACGGCTACTGAATTTCCGAATTGCCTGTACAACTGTGTATCCGAAACTCCAATATTCTTAATTCGGAACTCTTCCGGGTATCCCATTAACCGCTTGCACTCCTCTGGTGTCAGGCGTCTTGGGTTCTTGCCCTTTCCCTGTGGTATCAATACCTCAGACCCATCTTTGTAATATCGGGCACTCAGTGTACGTGCCACCCCATTCAGGTCAGTCATACCGAAACCAAAACCATTGCCCTTTGCCTTGTGCTTTTTGGCGTATTCCTGCAAATAGTTCCAAAGGTGGTCGGTCAATGTGTATTTTGGGTCAGGGTTGCGTTCAAGAATATCCCGAAATTTTGGCTCATGTTCCGGTGGTTCAGGAAAAGAAAAATTCAGTGTTTCACCAAAATGCTCTTTGCTAAATCCGGCAATAAAAATCCGCTCACGGTGTTGTGGAACATAATGCCGGGCATCAAGTATCCTGCTGAAAACATGATAACCCAATTCTTTCAGGGTTTCTTCTATTACATTGTAAGTATTGCCTTTGTCGTGTGATTTCAGGTTCTTCACATTTTCCAGCAGAAATGCTTTTGGTTTCTTGGCATCAATAATCCGGGCAATGTCAAAAAACAAAGTGCCTTGGGTTTTGTCCAGGAAACCGTGTTGCCTTCCAAGTGCATTCTTCTTGCTTACCCCTGCAATGCTGAACGGCTGGCACGGAAATCCGCCCAGCAGAATATCATGGTCAGGAATCTTGCTTTCGTCCACTTTGGTAATATCGCCAAAAGGTACCTCTCCGAAATTCGCCTCGTAGGTTTTCTGTGCATACTTGTTCCATTCTGAACTGAAAACACACTTTCCGTTCTGCTCCTGAAATGCGATACGAAAGCCACCTATTCCGGCAAACAGGTCAACAAAAGTGAAATCAGGGTGCTGCACCGGAGGGAAAGGAACGTCATACTCAAAGGGAAGTTTGTAATGAAAATCCGGTTCCGCAGCAATCTGTAAAAACGCTTCTGCATCTTCCATAAAATGCTTGCCAGAATTCTCCCCGTTGCTTTGCCAGTAGTGCGTTAACGCAGCTGCGCCTTCCTCAAATTTATTGGCTTTTTCAAGCTGCAATTGTTTTTTTATGTTGGAATATTTTACTGCCATTGTTCTTTCAAAAGTAAGGGTTGTTTTTCAGAAAACCTGGAGATTTCATGCTAATTTGCAAACGTATGGTCTCAAAGCTACTGTTATGGGTAAATAAAACGACTACTTCATTTCAATTTGAATATCATCTATATCATCCGGTTTCATATTTTCACCTACATTCAATACAAGGTAAGTTGAATTAAGTACTGTTCTATCCCTTAGTATCTTGCCATTTTTAAGCTTAATCCTGACCCGCTGATACCCCATCCCCTGTTCCGGTTGTTCAGACAGATGTTGAATCCATTTATTTCCAAGCTCAATCTTTCTTTGCATTTAATACGGCTGTTTCTTTAAATAAGTATTATTGGAAGTACCATCTTCAAAATACGCTTCTATCCCTCCGCCATCATGCCCGAAAGCAGGTTGCACAATCCCCCTTTGTAATTGGTCATAAGATTTCGGTTGTATATAAAACGCCCATTTGATTGCTTCATCATTTGGCAATGCGTAACGATCAATAGGGTCGTC
>CAZEZQ010000645.1:0-4107 GCA_964516245.1 uncultured bacterium
ATGCTCTTGAGTTATTCCTCATAACGGGATCCCCAGCCTGGATGTCCAACCACGCTAGAGAAACTCTCCCCTACCCCGCCTATACGACCACTCGGTGTGGCCGACTACCTAAGTTCCGTTTAAACCATCCCCGAATTGCACGGCCACTGCAATATAGGTTTACAAGTATATTGTTAACATAAGATACATTTCATATAAAGATATTACACATAGGCTGAGTTTTTTGCTAGACGGCTTTTGCGATCTTTACAAAGAGACGATTGGTTTGCTTTCAATACTTATTTCACCCATACATACAATTGACTAATCATCCCATGTAATTTCACGAAGTTGTCTATTCAACTTAAGCAAGCGCACACGCTCCTTCTCAAGCAGAGGTGTGATAGAACGGTAGAAATCGGCAATTTTCATTCCTTGCTTTTTACCATGATATTCCATTTGCAACAGATCATTGATGGATTTGGGAATATTGACCAAAGGCATCTCCATTTGTGAAACGGATAATGCATCTAATGTACAATTTTCTGATTGCAGGGCCACCGCCAATTGGCCAGGCATTCCCTGCAAACTTCCGTTAATCTCGGCGATGAGTTTGTAAGTGGGTTTTGACCCATTGGAAAACTGAATATTGTATGCTTGATTCTCTGCCTGAACATTTGTCATAATTTCATTATTGCCTTGCCAGACTTGAAAATTGCTTAAACTCAATGTTCGAGGTCCGGAAAAATGGAAAGCGATATTGGGATCGGGGGAATCTTGTATTTTGGTATTCCAAACTGAATTGCGGCTTTCGTCCAATATAGTCACGGTGAAATCATGCAGGCGGAGAATTTCCTTTTGCGCGCGGTCGGTTCGGTTCCATACGGCAATGCGGTCAATATTTTTTACCGCGCCCAAATCCAATTCCCACCAGGGATTGTGGTGCTGGGGAGTATGGGTTACTGAATGGCTAACGAAATAGCGTCCATCTGTATTCCCGTCTATGGCCAAGTGAGCATAACCTTCCGCGGAAGTTCTGGATTGTGAGGCATTTCCATCCAGAGCAATATTTTCTTCATTCTGAAATACCTGCACTTCTGCTAAGGATAAATATTCAGAGCGATTGGGAATTTCCACACGAATGTATCGACCGCGTAACGGTGTTTCTTTTTCGGGAATAAAACGTACTTTTAGATCATTGATTTCACGGGGGATTTGCTTGGAGGAACTCGATAAATGAAAACGTAAACCTGTGATGGGTTTTTCATATTCTCTTACATCGTAAATGTACGTCTTTTGATTGGCGGCATTCTCTTTGATTTCTAGTTTGGAATCAATCGGCAGCCAGGCTGCGGTTTTTTCCCATTGTTTCTGTTGGCGGCGCAATTCCGGTGTGGAAGTATTCAGCCGTTTTTCCAATTGATTGATTTCATCCTTGGCCCAATTGATCCATTTCGGCTTCGGCAATTCTTGATGCAACTTGACCGGCCCCAACAATCCGGATTCTGTTGGGCCAAGATGGAGTGCGGGGATTGTCGTGTAATGGGGAGCGATGGTATTGGCTACTTGCACTTCAATGGTATTGTCTCCTTCATGCAAATAGGGGCTAATGTCAAATTTGAAAGGATGAGCCAAACGCACTCCGGCAGGTTCATCGTTCACCCAGACTTCGGCAGCCACCCTTACCTCACCAAGATCAAGTATGTTTCTATTTTCCAATTCTTCCTTGCTGAATGAAACGGTTTGTTTGTAAACACCAATGCCGGAATACGTGGGCAGGGCGCAGCGCCGCCAGTCGCCGGTTTCAATCGTTCCTCCGTTGAGTTCCAAGCCAATGGGATTGAAAAAGGCGGCGCCTTCGTATTGGCCTTCCTGCATTTCCAAACGAATCGCTGCCTGAGAAACCAAGGCGGGAGGTTGTGTGACGGTGACAATGTTTCCTTGAATTTGCGCCGCTTCACCATTGACCCAAACCTGCACGCCAGCATCGGTATGAAGATGCAATTTTTGCAAACCTGGCGGTGCTTGAAAACGGTACCATCCTACGCGAGAAGCATTTTTCGGTTTGATGTCATACTCAATTCCGGGAACTTCATCGAAACATTCTAGATAAGGAGATTCAAGATTAACGGAAAGGGGCCGTTCGGGTTCACTCACTTTTCCGATGTTGTCTAACAGGTCGGTTCCCCAAGGTTCGGCCCCCATAGATCCACGAACATCGACATTGGACCAATGCGAATCATCAAAACCAGGGTTTTCCCACTGGCTTTCCTCTTGGTCGATGCCCTTCCAACTCTTACTGGTGGTTATGGAAAATTCCTCTCCATAGGCGTCACGTGCTTTCATCGCCAAAATGGCGCCGCGATGATTCAACGCATCCCGATTGACATGCTGCCCAAAATACAGCTGGCCCCACAAGGCGATAACGTTTTCTCCTTCTTGCAAATAAGGCGTGATATTGAACGATTCTGGATGAGTCCATCGCGCCCAAGGGCCGATCTCTTCTTCCAACTTTTTCCCGTTCACATACAAACGGTATCCCGAAAACGCGGTGACAATCAATTGGGCCGATTCAGGGATTTCTTCAAGATGAAATGTTTTACGCATATAACAAGCATGGGCTTCATCCACCCAAATCCAATGGGCATCTTCCAAATTGGTAGCGATGGCGTTTTCCGCCGCTTCGCTCAAAGTCTGAACCGAAGGCGGTGCCTTTTGCGCATAAAGTTTTCCCCCGCTTCCATCGGGCAGGTCGAGCAACACTTCATTGGCGCCTTGTTTTAAAGGAAGATTCCCCACCGCCCCTTCAAATGGCTGTTGTTCGCCATTGACCCACAAGCGCGCCTCCGAGTTTCGCAACTCGACGCGCAAGCCCACACGCTGCGCTCTAGGGGAGCGAATGCGGGTAAAGAGAAGTTTGCGGCCTTCGGGCAATTGTATGAAATTGCGATCGATGTGGCCGTCGGGATAACCGGAATGTCCGCCCCAGGGAACCGCTTGAGCCAAACCAATTTGTTTGGAAAATTCAATGCTTTGCCATGAGTATTGATCCCCATCGAATTCAATTGAGCTATTTGCATCAGATTGAGATAACGAAGTGAGAAACGAATTGGTTACTTCTTGTTTCGATGATAGTGGACCAAGCATCAACCAATACGGTCCCATACTATAGGTTTCTTGGGACCATGATTGGTCATTGAAATCGGTTTTGTGCCAATCGGAGGCGTCGCTGTTTGCTTGTTCTTCTTGATATTTGAAGGAACGGACTTCGGGACCGATTTTTTCGTTGGACGGCGGCCACCGAAATTCTCCCCAACGATTATCGCGTGTTGGAATCACAGAAAATTCCCATTGGCTGGCCAGTTTTTTTCCGTCGGGCTGGATGCGATGGCTCCGGTTGACCGCGGATTGTTGATCTCCGGGTTTGAAGACAAAGAACACCGCTGTGCTGCCTTCCAAACGATGCGAGATATGAGTATAACCCTTCTTCCGTTCGAATTGATCGACCGGGTCAATCTGACCCGTAAAGGGGTTCCAAATTTCAGGAACTGCGTCCACACGAAAACGGGCTTGGAGATTGTTGACATCGTTGTTCACATTTTGCACCAAATAGATATGTGTATCTCCGACGCGGCGATGGGTATAATAAACGCCTCCCTGTTGAGATAGAAAGTCACAATCAATGGTTTTTGTTATCAGTTCCGGCAAATGGTTTGGCCCAGAAGGAACATAGGCGGCCAGTCCCTGATTGGGCATATGATGGATGATGGGTTTATTGGCATCATTAACAATTTTTTTTGAAACACCGAGCATGTTCATCCAAAGGTCTTGCATTTTGGAATCATTGCGGCCTGCCTCAGTGGATGCCATGGGCAATGTTTCATAAAACAAAACCGTTCCGCCTTGTTGGGCGAATTGAGCGGCTTTTTCCAACACCGAGCGGCGCATGGTTTTTTCAGGACCGAAAACCAGGGCTGGGTAACCGTTACCGCCCATCCACAATTTGCCATCACGAATCTCTCCCTGAAGAATCGAATCATCATCAACAATGTCATTATCAATTTCAGAATCGAACAACGTTTTGGACAAGCGCATATACAAGTTGTAATCAATTTCTGATTGATCGTG
>CAZEZQ010000646.1:0-4090 GCA_964516245.1 uncultured bacterium
ACCAGCGCGGCCCATCTTTTTTGCCGCTTTCCCAGCGGTGCAGAAAGATGAAACGGGATCCATCTGGATTCACCAACAGATGATTAAACCAATGCTTGCCACTTTTCATGGATTCTTCGGGATTGTATCTCAGCATCAGATTCAGTGTGACTATCAAATCGATTTTGCCGGTCTCCAGGTTTAAGCGGTAGATGCCGTCGTAATCGGGATGGTTATCTTTGCCGGTATGATCGGTTACCCCTTTGTAGCCATAACCGGGGCGGGTTTCATCGAGCCGGGCAAAATTCAGGGTGACCGCCTCTTTGCCGTTGGGGCTGAGCGCATAGATGGGCATGGGCAGAACCCGCTTTTCTTTGCTTTTGACATCCAGCACCACCGAGACAAACTGGCCTTCCTGGCGGTCGTTGTAAATGACATGCCGGTCTGAGCCGGGGATCCACTGCAGCATGCAGCCCTGCTGCCAGCACCAGGCTTGGGTTTCTGCTAAATCGATCCATTCGCCATTGTTTTCGAGATCGACCATACCCAGGCCGATTTTGTCTTCCGGTTTGGGGGCGCGGTTGTTAAAATCAATTTGCATCCCCAATACATAACGGTTGCTGGGGTCGAATTGCAGTTTGTCGTAATAGCCGAACCAATGCGATTTGGGGCCTTGGGTGATTGCGCGGCAGGGCACTTCGGCTTCAAAGCGGGGTTCGGGCGCGCCCCAAGCCGACGAATGTCCAATTCCTGCCGCCAATGCAGAGGCGGCTCCCAATTTCAAAGCGTCACGTCTATTGATCGTTTGTGTCATTTTTATTCTCCCATTGATTTATGGAAAGATCCCTTTTTCCAGATACGATTCTGCGATTTTGTTGATCGCATCGATGAAGGCGGCGGTTCGCAAATCCATCTCGTTTTTTTCGCGCATTTTAATATCGCGAATGCGATCGTAGGCGGTAATCAAGGTTTCTTCGAGCCCGGCATACACCAGGTCTTTTTCATCCGCCCCGCAGCCGATTTTGTTTCTCATTGATTGATCCAAGGTTTTGCCGGTGATGTCTTCTATAATCTCAATAATCGTATTGTGAAAGCGGTCGTCAAAACGCTTGGTCAAACGGCCAAAGCGGATGTGCTGCAAGTTTTTGATCCATTCAAAATACGAAACCGTCACCCCGCCAGCGTTGAGAAACAAATCGGGCAACACCATTATGTTTTGTTGGTTGAGAATTTCATTGGCTTCAGATGCGACTGGACCATTCGCGGCTTCGGCGACGATCTTGGCCTTGATGCGCTTGACGTTATCCATGGTGATTTGGTTTTCTAACGCGGCTGGGACCAAGATATCACATTCCATCTCTAAAGCCGACTGCCGGTCTTCGATATTGGTGGCGCTGGGGTAATTTAGCAACGAACCGGTTTCATCCCGGAAATTTTGCACGTGTTCGGGTGAAAGGCCCTCTTCGCGGTAGATCGCGCCCTCGAATTCGATAATGCAAATTACCTTTGCGCCGTGTTCATGCAAAAATTTGGCGGCATGAAAGCCAACGTTGCCAAAACCTTGAACCACCACCTTTTTGCCTTCCACACCCGTTGTAAGCCCCAGGGCTTTCATATCTTCTTCGTATTCACAAGCGCGGCGAATGCCGTAAAACACACCCAGCCCGGTGGCTTCAGTACGACCCCGCACCCCACCCATCGTGATGGGCTTGCCGGTTACGCAGCCGACCGAATTGAGTTCATCCCCGTTCAATGCCGTGTAGGTATCGACGATCCACGCCATTTCCTGCATGCCAGTCCCGAAATCGGGAGCGGGAACATCCACGCTGGGTCCGATGAAATTCTTTTTGTGCAGTTCATAGGTATATCTTCGTGTAATTCGTTCCAACTCGCTGGGAGAATATTTGTGTTTGGAAATCTGCACGCCCCCTTTGGCGCCGCCGAATGGGACATCGACCACAGCGCATTTGTAACTCATCAAGGCCGCCAGTGCGGTCACTTCGTCTTCGTTCACATTGGCGGCAAATCGAATGCCCCCTTTGGTGGGAGTACGGTGATGGCTGTGTTCAGCGCGCCATGCGTGAATCACTTCGATCGAGTCGTCATCACGTTCGATGGGATAGGTTATATGATAAACACTATTGCAGTTTTTCACCTGCTTCAATAAACCCAGTGGATATTTCGTATATTCTGCGGCTTTGTCGAAATAGTTGTTGACCTGCTCGAAAAACTTCAGGGGAGCATTCATACGAGAGTTTCACCTCCAGAAACAGCCTGCCGAGAGAAAAAATATTTTTGTTGCAAATAATCTTTTACCATATCACATTTCTTGAAATTCTGGAATTGATGAAAAGAATCTGAATTGAAAGTGGATATGGAAAAAAATACTTCAATTCTTTTATCAGTTTGAGATTTCTGTATAAATTTTATTATTCGAAAAATCCAGTCAAAAAAGATTTTCTAATTCTATTTATTTTTAGGCAATCGAGAAAATTCATAAACCTTTCTAAATCTTAAAGTTAGATTATTTTCAATTCCTTGAATCTTTTTTGGGGCAAATTTTGCATAGTTATTGCTAGAGAAGTGAACAGAATTTAACAAAATTGTTATATGAATCATGTTCACACAAGAATCGCTATCATCTCAACTCTTAGATCAATTGTCTGACGGTGTCTACTGCATCGATCACTCTCGAAAGATATTGTATTGGAACAAAGGGGCTGAGAATTTAAGTGGGTATTCAAGAGAAGAAGTGTTGGGTAAAAGTTGTTGGGATCAAATCCTTTTGCATCAAGGTAGTCAAGATAGCCATTATGAATTTGGCTGTTGTCCGTTAATTCAAACCATGAAAGATGGGCAATACCGCCAGGAAGATATTTTTCTATCCCACAAAAACGGCCAGCGGTTGCCGATTGTGGCAAAAATTTCACCGTTACAAAATGATGAAGGGAAAGTGATCGGTGTAATAGAAGCATTTAGTGACAATACCTCCAAATACACACTTTTACAAAGAATGAAAGAGATTGAAGATATGGCTATGCATGATCCACTAACCCGTTTGGCCAACCGGCGTTATTTGGAAGAAACAATAAATAGCAAATTAGAAGAACTCAGGCGCAACAATTGGCCTTTTGGCGTTTTGTTTATCGATATCGATCAATTCAAGCAAATTAATGACAATTACGGGCATGATGTAGGAGATGAGGTTCTCAAACACATTGCGAACACACTCAATTCTAACAATCGTCCCTTTGATATTAATGGCCGCTGGGGTGGAGAAGAATT
The DNA here is from genome assembly GCA_964516245.1 of uncultured bacterium. Taxonomy (GTDB): domain Bacteria; phylum Hinthialibacterota; class Hinthialibacteria; order Hinthialibacterales; family Hinthialibacteraceae; genus CAZEZQ01. Next base: position 3,265 of record CAZEZQ010000646.1, read on the forward strand.
CGTTTCGTTGGTTTCAAATGTCAATATCGAGAATTTATATCGAGTGGCGGAACGGTATCGAAAAAAACTTCACTCTACACCGCTTGAGCTGAATGGAACGGTCTTCCGCCCCACTGTTTCGATCGGGGCCACTGTCGCTCATGCCGATGATTGCATAGAGACATTAATCAAACGGGCCGATAACCTCATGTACCAAAGCAAATCTCAAGGGAGAAACTGCGTTTCGATTGACACCCATCAGCTGAACTCACAAATTGCGCAGGCAAGCAATTAATTTTTTTCTTATAAATACAAAGCGGGAAGGTGTTATTACGCCTTCCCGTTTTGTTTAGCATCTCAATCGTTTGCTTATTTCAGTTTGTATTTGCGTTTGAAGCGTTCCACCCGCCCAGCGGTGTCAACGAATTTCTGCTTGCCGGTGAAGAACGGGTGGCATGCAGAGCAAATTTCTACGTGGATGTCTTCCATCACCGAGCCGGTTTGAAATTTATTTCCACATGCGCATGTGACTGTCGCCAAGTGATATTCTGGATGAATGCCAGCTTTCATTTTTCTCACCTTTTCTTCCAAGTTTAGTGCAGAAACGTATTATAGTCGAAGATCACACCAAATCAAAGGCGGAATGAGCCCTAGACCAATGTCATTAACTTAAGTGGGAGGGCGAGGCTCCTGCCGAGCCTGTTTCTCGTTCGAGCGGCTCATCAGGAGATTCGCCCTCCCGAGCCAACATCCCGAGATGATCTTAAGTTAATAACATTGCCCCCACTAGCCCCTCTTATGAAACACTTTTGTAAGTGATGAGATTTGAATTGGTTATGCATACTAT
>CAZEZQ010000647.1:0-1483 GCA_964516245.1 uncultured bacterium
AAAACGCAGCCATTTGATTGACGATTCGATCTATAACCGGGTGGAAAAAGCGTTGGAATTTCATTGGCGGCTGCGCAACGATCTGCATTTCATGACCGGCAAAGAGCAAGACGTTCTTATTTTGCCGCTGCAGCACGAACTCTCTACCCGTTTGGGTTTCAAAGACGAACGCGGCCGGCTTTCTGAAGAAGAAATGATGCGGGAATATTACACTCACGCGCTTTCTATCGATCAATTCGCCGAACATATGGTGAATCGTTGTATGCCGAAGCCATGGTTGTCATATTTTATTCCCAAAGCCCGGCGGGGATTGTCGGACGGCATGGTGATCATCGACAATGAGTTGCATTTCCCCCAAGATATTCATTATTTCGAACACAACCCCCAGAGAATCATGAAGGCGTTTATTCATTGCGCCGAACAGAAAATCACCTTGTCTGAAGAAGCCAAACTGGCGATTCATGACAACTTAGAGATAATCGATCAAGCTTTTTTGCACGATAAACACAATGCAGGCCTGATTCGACGCTTCTTTTCAATATCACGGAACATCGAGCACGTCATACAAGCCATGCGCATTACCGGTTTTTTGGAACACCTTTTCCCCGAATGGCGTGGTATAGCATTTTTGGTGCGTTACGACCTGGTACACCGCTATACCGTAGACGAGCATTCGCTTCTTTGCCTTTATCACCTTGAACACCTTTATAAAGATGAATTAAAGCAATCCAAAGAACGCCAAGCATTGTGGATGGAGTGCCCCGACAAAGATGTATTGCGGCTGGCGGTTTTGTTTCACGATATCGGCAAGGGCCGTAATGGCGATCATTCGATCATTGGAGCCAGTTTGGTTGACGATATCGCACGGCGCATGCGGTTATCGGACCGCAAACGGAAGCTGTTAATTTTTCTTGTGCGCAACCACCTGATCATGAGCCATACGGCACAACACCGCGACCTGTCTGATCCGCAAGTAACGGCGGAATTTTGCGATACGATCGGGGACCTCGACACCCTCACCAAACTTTATTTGCTGACATATGTCGACATGCGATCCGTCTCTCCTGGATCCATGACGGAGTGGAAAAACAATCTGCTTTGGCAATTGTATCGCAATGCCAGGGAAATCTTCATTAGTGAAAGCGATTCAGAGGCCGCCGAACATAAAATTGTACTTTCGCGCAAAGAAAAAGTCACCAAAGAACTTAGCAGCCGCTTTGAACGCAAATTGATCACCGCTCATCTCAACACGTTGCCGCCCAGTTATTTGATGTATCAAAACGCCGAACAGATTGAACAGCATTTGGAGGCCCTGTCAAATTATGAAGGTACAAAGCCGGTTATTCGGTTTTATTCATGTGTCGACCCGGGTTGTGTGGATATGGTGATGGTTTGGAAAGATCAGGTTGGGTTGTTTAATAGAATCTGTACAGCGGTTATGCTTGAGAATTTCAGCATTGTGGAAGCACGCCTGAATACGCGT
>CAZEZQ010000647.1:1493-4086 GCA_964516245.1 uncultured bacterium
AGACGGGGTTGTAATCAATAACATTATTATTTCTGATACCTTAAACGACCATCAAGCACTTTCTGAAAGCAGACAAGAACTTTTGCATGAGCGAATTGAGAGGATTTTGCTTTCCAATGAGCCACCCCCGCATTTGCCGAAATCACCCATTCAAGCCGGAGTTGGAAGAAATCGCTTCGAAACCAAAATTCGCGTATTGAATGATATATCAATGCGCTATACGGTAGTAGAGATTCGTTGTGCAGACCGGCGGGGCCTTTTGCAAAATTTGACCTCGGTGCTGTATGATATGAATTTGAGCATTCATTTTGCACGAATAATCACGGAGGGAAGCCGAGTGACAGATATTTTTTATATTTCCGATTTAGAAGGCAACAAAATTGCCGAGAAGTCAACGATTGATAAATTAAAAACTGATTTGCAGCATCAGGCAGCCCCAGCCATGCAAAATGCCTAATTCAAAAGAACCCAATCATTTTCTATTTTACGCAATCGCCACCAATCCTTATCTGCAGTCATTGCAGAAGGCATTAAGTGCATTTTTTCCTGACGCACAATGGTGGATGATTGATGCCGAAAAAAATATTGTCGCTTTTCCCGGCCAAATGTCGAAATCAAAGGGAGAGAGTTTCCAAAAGACTCCACCCGAAGATTTAAAGACCACCGTACAAGACGTCATAAATAATAAACGGCAAAATGGGACTCCACATCTCAACGACGACGAGATGTTACAAGGGTTTGTTCGCTTTCAGTTGAATGGCGAATTTGCCGGTGGAATCGCGATCAATAACGTTCACCAAAAACACAAAGATCTCCTGCGCCATGCGCTGTATGCCTTGGAGGGTTATTTGGCCCTGCTTTCGGGCAGTTTGGAGAATCATGATGATTTGGAACGGCTGCATGATTTATGGACCGACACCATTTCGATCATTGATCAAAAAGAATTGCTCGAACGCCTCACTCAAGAACTATGCAAATCATTAAATTTAAAGAATGGAATGATTCTACTCATCAATGAAGATGGGGAATTTTATCCCTCCTATTCCATCAATTTCCCTGAAGAGTTGCTGAAACAGCGCAATATTAATATCACGCGCTATGATTATATGGATCACCTTCCCCAATCAACCAAGGTAATGCAAGACGTCCCGCAAAACGATCCTTTGCGGTTGTGGTTAACCAATTCTCTCGAAGCATTGGGGGCAGATGAATTTAAGGACCATCATTATTGCTACGTGGTCCCCTTTTACCGTATGAGTTTTCTTATCGGAGTTTTTCTTACAATCAGCGATCATGAATATCCCTATTCAGAAACCAAAGAAAACATGGCCCGCATTTTGGCCATTGGCGGAGCGGCGGCTCTCGATAACGCCCTTACTTTGGAACGCATGAATCAGCGGCGCAAAGCGTTATCCACCATTCATGTCGTGCACCGGTTGATTTCGACCACGATTACCATCAATGAGCTTCTCCCCAAGATAGCCCAGTTGACCCGGCAATTGCTGGATGTGCGCAAATGTTCCATCATGCTCTACGAACCCCGTGAGGAACAGTTGAACCCCAAAGTGGCATTGGGGATGGAGCCGGATGAGGTTAGCCAACGACCCCTTCGCCTGGGGGAAGAATTGCCCGGGTGGGTGGCAGAGAATTTCAATCCAGTGGTGTATCATCCAGCAGAAGTCACCAAGCCTGGATGGCACTCAACAGGCGCTGCCTATCCTTCTGAATCATATTTGGCGGTGGCCTTATTCGACACAGACATCGAAGGAGTGATTACGGTAGCAGAAAAACAGGGGAATTTTTCACCGGGAGACCGTGAGATATTGGTTACCTTTGCCGAACAGGCCATTCTTGCCATCAAGAATGCCCGCACTCATGAAGGCGAACGGACGATTACCATCAATGCATTAAAAAGCATTGCGAATTTGATTGAAACTCATGATCCTTCCACTCCGGGCGTAACAACCTATACCAGCCAATGGGCGCAAACCATTGGTGAGTATATGCATTTGAACGAGCGGGATATGTTGAATGTGACCTATGGCGCATTGCTTCGAGATACGGGCATGCTGCGTACGCTGCAAGCCACCTTTTCGATTCAAGAACATCGCCAGCGGGGTCCACAACTGAGTTTGAAATTTGTGCAATCCCTCGGCTTATCTGAGGATGTGGGGCTGGTAGTTTACCACGCCAATGAAGCCTGGAATGGCAAGGGGTATCCCAATCAGTTAAAAGGAAACGATATTCCACTTGCTTCGCGAATCATTGCCGTAGCCAACGCTTTTGTGACTTTGCTTAACAAATGGAACTGTATGGAAAAACCGAAGCCTCAAGACTTGCAAAAGGCGTTAAAAATTATCACCCGTCTGAGCGGCCGTACCTTTGACCCTGATGTGGTCCACACCCTCCAACAAGTGGTTCAAAATTCCAAAAGAGAAGAAAAGTAAGTATCCTCAAACATTACTGACGAACCGGCAAAAAGTAAAATCCAGCATTTTGATGTACCACATCTTGGAGCGCAGGCGGCCCGCCTGCTCTATATGTAGTTGCAGGCGGCCCGCCTGTTCTTATGAAACACTTTTGTAAGTGCTGA
>CAZEZQ010000648.1:0-4080 GCA_964516245.1 uncultured bacterium
CTGGACGCCGTGGTCGCGCCGTATCCCAATTCGCCATGCAAATGAGTGGCCGCACCGGTAAAATTTTTAACTTCATGGCCGTTGCCGATATTTTTGACGGCTGGCGTGAACTCGGTGCCCGCACTTTTATGAAGAATCGTATGCGGTACGAACTGCCCGAACCCGATATTGAGCTATATGACAATCATTTGGCGCTGCTCGAAAACAATGACATTGATGCCGTTTTCATCGCCACCCCCGAACACCTGCATGCCAAACATATGATAGACACCATCGCGGCCGGCAAAGACATGTATGTCGAAAAACCCATGATGCATACCATCGAAGAAGGGCTCGAAGTGCTCGACGCCCTTGAAGGCAAAGACATTATTGTACAAGTTGGAACCCAACGCCGCAGCTGCTTTTTGTATGACATCGCCAACAAAATGGTGAAAAATGGTGACATCGGAACCGTAAACTTTTGCGAAGGCTGGTGGTTCCGCAATTGGCCGTCTAACAACGAAACCGCCGCTTGGCGCTATGACATTCCCAACGAGGCCAGCCCAGATACCATCGACTGGCAAGCCTTTCTCGGCCCGGCCCCGAAAACCGATTTTGACAAAAACCGCTACTTCCAATGGCGCTGCTATTGGGATTACTCCAACGGCATCGGCAGCGACCTCATGGTGCACCAGATGGACGCCATCAATATGGTCATGGGAACCGGCATGCCCCACACCGTCGTTTCATCCGGCGACATCTACCGCTGGAAAGATGGCCGCACCACACCGGATACATGGAGCAGCGTGTTTGAATACACCGACGAAAAGTTCCAAGTCAACTATCGCGGCAACTTCAGCACCCAAGTCAATTATTACGGCAACCACAGCAACTCAGACCAAAGTTTTGGCATCCGCATCTGCGGTACAGACGCCACTTTGGATATTTACGAATCCGCCGTCATGCACCTCATCCCCGATCCCGCTGGGACCAAACCCGATATGGAGCCCAAAAGCTGGTATTATCCAGAAAGCAATACCGATGGAAACTTTATGACCGCGCACTTCCAAACCATCGAAGACCATTGGGAAAACTTCTACGACTGCATCCAATCACGGCAAAAAACCAATTGCAGCGCATTGGATGGCTTCCACGCCGCGGCGCTATCCACAATGGCGGTCATGGCCCATCACCAAGAAAAACAACTCAAATGGGATAAAGATAACCGCAAAGTGATCTGATAAAGTATTGATCAGGAGGGCGAGGCTCCCGCCGAGCCGGGCTGATGGAAAGAAGTGGAGAATGGAATCAGTCCGCATGTAAACAAAATTAGAAACATGCCGGGTGTCCAAGTCATGACGCGCTGTGGCGGGGCAAGCGCAGTTTGCCTGCCCTTGCAAAGCAAGGCTCAGGAGGGCGAGGCTCCCGCCGAGCCGGCTTTAAGACAAGTAGGATGAGCTCAAAGCGAATTCGTCGTTTGGAATTCGCGTAGCCCATCAAAGCGAAACTCAATAGCCGGGTGGTGAAAACTGCCCGGCTTTTCAATTGAGATTTTGATGTCAATCATTTCGTTTGAACAAGTTGAATTCGGATTCCCCCGTTGATACCAAACAAATTGTTCCAAACCACCGGTTGTAAAATCTCCATCTTTTTTCTACGATATACCCACGGCATGGATCGAAGTGAAACTCCAACACCGTCCATCCGTCACGTTTTTTCCGTTCCCAAATGGAATTCGGGGATAGTGATGCTTTACATGTTGATCACTTGAGGATGTTCCATCACACAAATTGCTTTTTCGTTTTTCTTGCCATCAAAACACACGGATAATGAAACGAATTGTGATTACACTCATAGATCGTACCATACGTGAACAGTATTTCTTATGAGCCGTCATCCACGTAACAATCATAGCAGAATCATGATAACCACCCGGCTTTATCTTTTTCATACAAAATGGTAATAATTTGTTTTATGCGCTATTTTAAAATCAATTTTTATGAGAGTGGAAACCATGAAAATATTCAATATAAATTGGCAGGACTTTTTTGAGGGCTTGGAAAAATGGCAACAACTGGATGATGAAGCGCGTAATAGTTACTTGGATAATTCCATTTTTTTGGTTTTTCCGCATGAACCTACCATCTATGGAGAAGGTTGTGCGTCACTGATAAAAGAGGGATTTTTAATCCGGTCTTCAAATGATACAAGAGTGGAAATGAACAAAAATTATCAGCCTTTTCACCAGGTTATTCGCGCGCTCGAAGAGTTTTTTACTCTGGATTTTGAAGATATAGATGTTTGTTATGAATATTTGGAGTACCATTATAGTTCAGAAGAATTAAACCGAATTTATGGCACCAAATTGATCTCTCATAGTACAAGTATCACCGCCTTTTATAACTTTGTCTCATCCGAAGGGTATGTGGATGAATTTCTGAGCCTGCAAAACTATCAAAATTGGGAGCAATACCGTCTTCATCGTGGGGAAAAAGCGCTAATCACCAATCCACATATTCTTGAATTATGCCAAACGCTGGTTCATTGTTTGCTGGAAGAAGGCGAGTGGGTTCCGTTTGCCAAACTCCTCTCACGGATGAAAGAGTACAAGAAAAATATCACCCAACGTGATCTTTCGTATGCGCTCTATGTTTGTTTTCGTTACATACTCATTATTGTGAGCATGGACTTCGATACCCTAGAGCCTGTAGTGAGTGTCTGGCCCCGAATTCTGAAACGAAAGCAAAGAAGCCGGATAGCAAATCTTGAACCCAAGCAAGTCTCAGATTCCTATCTACAACCCTTTAGCTTCTATGATATGAACTTGGTTTTGGAAGAATGTTTGTTTGAACCAATACAGGTCCGTACGAATGATCATGCGATTTATGCCAAAACGAAAAAAGCCATCACAAAAAAGCTAATGGCAATCCCCGATTTTATTTATTCAAACCTTTTCATTGACGCTCCGTTTCGGGTCGAGAGGGCAAAGGTTTTTTTAGAAGAATTTCAATGGATCAAAATTCTGGGGCATCAAGAAAAAGAATTGCGGTTAGATGTGACAAATCAAGGAAAAGAATGGCACGAACAACCGCTAAAAAAACGCCTTCGTATGGTTTTGGATCATTTGGAAATCAGAAAACTTCGGGTTGCTTTGGCAACGGGAAAAAATCAACCGAAAGAAACTCTTCGTTATCTTGGTTATTTTTCCAATATGTTTGATATTCTGGATGATAAATTGAAAGAGTATCTCTTTCAATGTACAGATTTATTGCCTGCCGATCATTATATATCATTCGAAGAATTTGAAACGTATTGTGGGGTGTATCGAAATCCTTTTTTATTAGAAAAAAATAGTTTTCATGAAGCTTGGGAATGGGGAGTATCACTAATGCCGGACACATTGGAAGAAAAGGAGGAGTGTTGGCAACAAATCATCAACACGTTTATCACAGCATATCTGATATATTGGGGTGGTGTTCATCTGGCGCAGGATGAAAAGGGAAACACGTTAATCAAAAAATCGGATATCGGCCGCTACATCCTGGGTGAAGTGGATGATTTTGAATTTGACACCCCCAACACCCATCAAGTGGTCGTTCAACCCAATTTCGAAATCGTTTTCCTCGAATCCTCTCCCCATGCTGAAATGGCGTTAAGCTCTTTTACCGAGCGTACCGGCCATAACATAGGGAGTGTATTTCAAATTACCCAATTTTCTATACGCAATGCAGTAGCCAAAGGCATCCCTTTGGAACAAATACTTGAAACTCTCAATTCAATAAGCACCAAAAAAATCCCAGAAAACGTAAAACATGAAATCGAAGTCTGGTATAAACAGGTTCGCAAAATTAGAATGCAAAATGCCTTACTCATTGATTGCCCCGATGAAGAGACCGCTGACCTTGTCCAATCAATTGCCGGGAATAAAGTTCAACCACTGAACGATACCATTCTGAAGTGCAGCAATTCCCATGACAAAAAAGCGCTGGTGAAGAAACTCAAAGAAAAAGGGGTGTTTGTTGAGAATTAGTGAAGGAAAGACACTCCGGCAAAAAGTCTATTTTGGAGCGCAGGTCATAGACGCGCCTTGGTGGGCGTCCT
>CAZEZQ010000649.1:0-4073 GCA_964516245.1 uncultured bacterium
AGTTATCGTTGGCAGGGGATTCGATGACTTCGTAACCATGCCATGTGGCGAAACGGCCGAAATCGATAGTCAATCCGTTTCCGAGAGGAGCAATGTAGGAGACATAGGCTTGGTAAATGTTGAACTCATCACCAAAATCGAACAATGGATCAGAAACAATCAAATTCGAATCTTCACCAATGAAGGTGTCAATACGGAAACCGGCTTCACCCACATCTTCAGGGAGTTTGTCCATATAGAATTGAAAGCCATGAACGTTGAATTCATTGTGGTCGGTATCAAAGATACGACCATTGTTACCACCATTTTGTATTGGATCATTAAAATTGTAGCTAAACGATACATCCACATAACCACCCAACTCGATTCCCCACAGGCTGTCTGCAGTTGCATCCGCCAGTGGACCTGCTTGTACCCCGACCGCTGTCAAAGCGAGAGCGGCCAAAACGCTGAACACTTTTAATCCTTTCATCTCGTTACTCCTTTCGTATTACAATACATTTGGAATATGATAAATCATTAAGTCTATTCTAAAAAAAAGTCAACACACCGCAAGTATTTTTTGCCAAATTATGAAATTCTCTGTGGTAAAAACACCACACCCAAGGTTTTCTGCTAGTCGATACTTATATAAGGTGCACAAATTGTTTTACTTAGATACTTGGAGGTGATTTAGAAAGATTTTATATAAAAGTAAAATTTGTTACTTTATTTTGGTAAATAAGTTTTATCTTATTGCATTTGAAATTGCGGTTTTCAATTTGATTTTATATTAAAAAACTTTGAACCTCTTTATCTTTTCCTATGAAACACCTTGGTTTATTCAGTAAGCCACCCTCACCCTATCCCTATCCCTCTTCCAGAGGGCGAGGGGATTGTTGAGAAAACATTATTGAAGCACTTTAGTTTCTTGTTGATATAGCTCGCCGGAGCGAGTTGGGTGCTTTTAAGTTGTAAACAAACGAAAGGTTAATGTCAAACATTGCCTTAACACATCTTTTGAATAGGTGGTCTGCTGTGTAAAATCCTGCGAAGTATTGGCCGCCCCACGTATGGCTATATATTGTAGATTCTCTCCCCCCAATGTTTTGCAAAAAAAATAGAATGGAGCGGTTTCCATGTCGATCAAATCTGTGGTTTTCCAAATATTCTTAAAATCATCTTGAAGCTGTGGATTGCTTAATTTGATTTTTTCTACCGCCGGATGCGGGAACATTGAAAAACCGTAGTAAAAATCGGTCGATACAACAGAACGTTTTTTGTTTTGAATTTCATTGGAAAGTGGGAAGGATGGTTCTAGTGGCAATAGATTCTCCCGCAAACGCAATGCTGAAGCGCCGGGGAGCGCTTGGTGTATAATGCACGCTTTCCCCATGATTTCTGATTCATCGGATAATAATCCTGCTGTACCGATTAAAATTATCCGTTTGATGTTGCCAGCATCCAATATTTCACATAATAACGGTTCCATACAACCGGTGCCAATCCCGGTCCAAATCAATGTAAAATCAGAATATTTCCAAAAGCGATAGCACCGATAGCTGTGTGTAGTTTGTGGGTTTCCAATTTCAATTTCACGGGTCACATCAAGAAGTTCATCCAGGTCTTCACCACAGCACAAAACAATATCATGGCTCAAAATTGAATCTGGCACCAAGGTATTGGGGCGGTTTCGGTTGATGTTATTCATGACAGCCCAGAAATTTTTTTTGGAACACAGGCGTCTCGCCTGCATTCATATGAAACTAAAACGTTCCGATTGCATTCTCATAGAGAGCAGGCGGGACGCCTGCGCTCCAAATATCCATCAAATCATTTATTTACACATTCAGGACGTGGTTTACGGCCACAGGTTGGGCATTTTTCTGTTGAACCGTTGGTTTCACGATTACGAAAACTTTCGCCTTCCCCAACCAGCATTTCCACCACATGCTTCACATCTTTATTCATCTTGCGGGTGCGAACGCCCCAGCCCAATTGCAGCATACAACCCGGGTTGGCCGTGAGAAGGGTATTGGCTTTGAGTTTGGCGATGTGATCCAACTTGCGATCCAAAATTTTCATCGCCATATCGTGATGGGTGATGTTGTAAATCCCCGCACTGCCGCAGCACCAATCGGCTTCGGGCAACTTTTCAACAGTGATGCCTGGAATACTCTGTATGACTTTCTTAGGTTGATCCCAAATTTGCTGCGCATGGCATAAGTGACACGGTTCATCGTAAGCGACCGTTTCATCTTTTTTGGGTTCACAAGGCCCTACGTAATGAGGCCACTCGGCGAGAAATTCGGTGATCTCTCGCGCTTTTTCGCTAAAAAGCTTTGCTTTTTCTTTGTATTCGGGATCATGCTCAAAAATCTCTTCATACTCTTTAAGAGCAGCCCCACAGGCCGCGCAATCGGTGATGATGTAATCTACATCCAGTTTTTCAAATAGATCGATATTGAATTTCATCATATCGATGGCTTTGTGTTTGAAGCCTTCAGACATTAAAGGCGCGCCGCAGCAGCGAATCTCTTTTGGCGTCACCACCCGGCATCCGCTGCGGGTCAGCACGGTCACCGTGGCATTGGTGGTTTTGTTAAACATGATGCTCATCATGCAGCCAAGAAAATACCCTACACGGGCATGTTCATCACTCACGGGGGCGACTTCGTGGGGAATGGTTTTGCGCAAAGGCGTTTCCAAGCCATCCGGCGCCAGTTCTTCCATAAAGCGGAGTTTTTTGGGAAAAATTTTCAACACGCCCAGTTTTTTCACCCAGTTGCGCAATCCGGTTTTCTGATAGATGCGCATAGGCAGCGCCACCAGTTCCAACCGCCAATGCCGCTGAAACAGCCAACACAAGGTGATATGCCGAAATAGGCGTACAATGATATTTTGCTTTTTATTTTGTTGGATCTGTGAACGGGCGGATTCGATCAAATATCCAATCCGCACTCCTGACGGGCAAGCGGTTTCGCAAGCGCGGCAGTCTAAACAGACATTAACCGCATCGGCGAAATTATCAGAGAGTTGCAAGGTCCCATCGGCCACCGAACGAATCAGCGCTGCCCGGCCCCGGGGCGAATGGCGCTCGACTTTCAGTTCTGTGTAGGTGGGGCAATGAGGGAGGCACATGCCGCACCGAACACAGTTTAGAATGGCATCGTATTCAGGAATTTGATCTCCTTGAAAGTTGCCATACCTCTTGATCTTGTTTGTATGATTATGCTCTTGCGTAGTCACCATATTTATAGAAAGCAATTGATTTTCATTAAGTTGCCGCCACTTATAGGCAGTAATGCAATACTATCATAATAAGTGGGGATGGGAAAAAGGCAATGGAATGAGAAAAGAGGAATTAGCGGAAAAATCAATCCGTACTATCAAAGAGCCCTTTGGCGATAATCCATACCAAACCAATCACATTGATTGTCGTACCGCCGATAAATGTGGTTAAGACCGGGTCGGATAATGTGAAATTCCAAATTGAGAAAGCTTGGAAAAGTAAAACAAATACAAGAAAAATCGACCAGCAAATTAAAAATAAGAAGCAACGAGAGGCATATAATTCTCGAAGTTGCCTTTTGCTTTGCAAATCTTTGATTTTTTCATTAAGATTTATATTTTCAAAATACAATTTTTCAAGATGATATTTATCCTTCTTTGAAAGATTGTTATCATCATTTGTCGAAAGGGAATCAGCAGAATCGCTAATTAGTGTTGGATCAACTTGTTGCTCGTTCTTGTCGTTTTGCATTTTTCTTCGCCAATTTGATGAATTGTTCTTGAATAAGATTATCTGGAATTATTACATTTCTTAATTTTTCATCCCCAACTTGATTGACTATTGTCTGCCAAGGTGTATCTGGCGCATTGGTGAATCGAGTTAATTCCAAACCATCCAAATGGCCATACTCTTCATACACTCTTTGTAGAATATCTTGATCTTGATCATCAAAATTTGATCGATAGGGATAAGTTCTATACTCCTGTTTGAACGCATACTTATTATTTTGATCAAGTTGGGTAATTCCATTGAATCCTTCAGCATATCCGGTAATTTCTCCAGAACCATATTTTTTAAAAGC
>CAZEZQ010000650.1:0-4072 GCA_964516245.1 uncultured bacterium
GATTCACCAACTGAGGCTCGGCAGGAGCCTCGCCCTCCTTACAGCAAAATCACTTACGTTGTTCATATTCAACCCTTCTCTCATTATTCATAAAAACGCTTTTTATTAACATAATGTAACGGCGCTCTCGAATAGAGCGCCGTTCTTTTTTGTGAATAATTTCTAACTCATTGAATACTTGATTGACTAACTTCGTTGATGATTAGAAATCATTTGGCAATATGAAGGAATCTTCAAACCGATAGTCAAATATCAACGGCGCATCATCGTCGTCAATATCAACTTCTTCAGTCAGCTGAATAAACCCAAACTTTCTCCCATCCCGGTTAATAATAAAGTATGCCCGGCCCGGTGCAATCGAAGCGCTGAAGCCTGGAAACTCGTTATCATCGCCTGCAATCACAACTGGATCAAACGGGTTTTGACGAACCTGGCCCCTGGATGTGTTCTGTAAGAAATTCTGAACATTGATCGAAAAGATATCTGTACCTTCAGGCAGCATCATTACCGCACCAAGTGGACCGGTGGGGGTCAACTCATTACCTGAGGAGACAAAATCGGCAGAATTTCTAAAAACAGCGGGAACGGGACCACGTTCATCGAAACTAAACCCGAATGGATCTTCAACAGTTAAATCATCCAATTCTGTGAAGATGGGATCCGGCAATTCTCCGGTTTCATCAATTTCAAATGTCTCCGAATTTGGCAACAACGCAAATCGAATATTCATAGCCAAGAGTTCAAATTCTCCGTCTTCACTTTGCTGGAAGCGGAACTGAATCCGGTCAAATTCCGAAATAGCAGTGATTGCCCCCGCAAACGTCGTAATTTCCATTACAGGAGGCGCACTGCCGAAATTCAAAAAGTTTTCTTCAAATTCAAGAATCAATGCATTTTGAACGGAGGATTGCCCCGTAAATACTAATGGAACAATAATCGATGGTTCCGGACCGATCGATCTCGGCGATATGATGCCCACACGTCTCATTTCGTTCAAGCGGCGGAAGGCCAGAAAATCAGTGAATTCAATTTCATCCTGATCGATATCATCCTGTATCGTTCGTCCAGGAGTAAATTCCCAAAGATTGATTCTCCATCCCCTTCCATCGGCAATTTCCCGAATTCGAATTTCTTGGGTAAATGGAACGACAGCCACCATTTCGACAAAGGGTTGCGGGGAGACTGCATCTTCTTCGACTTCTGGAGCAATGGTTTCAACAGAGGGTTGAAGGAAAACGAAATCAGTCAACACACTGGCGGTCACAATATCGCCCTGGTTGTTGATGGTGAAACTGTCATCCACCGACCTTGATTGAGAATAAGACTCGATTTCATAAAACTCAAACAAAGAATTCAATGATTTATTCAATCCTGCGGCATCCGCGCCGCTGCGGTCTTTGTAATTCGGTGAAACTTGCGCCATAACCCGCTGAACATCTTCAGTCGTCAGGCCCCGAAGTACCTCTTGTACCGCATCGACAACCGATCTTAGATTGATACGGGTGGTTTCCACATCCACGACTTTATCGTCATCAATCCCTGGGGAATCCGCAAAAATTACACTATCAGCTGGAATATTGAGATCTTTATCGGTCAAGAAGTGGACCTCTCCGCTGCCTTCAACCAACATGGCGGTTTCGTTGTCTCCCGGGAACAGTTTCACCTGGCGAATCGTGCCATCTACATCTTCCGGCGGGGCAAACTGCGCGAGTGCGGTAGCTGCACCCCCATCACCCAATACTGTCAGGTTGCCGTCGTGATCGGTAATAACAATATTTTCAACGGCTCCTCCACTCACTATCAATTCCATATCCCGGTAGATGTCTTCTTCTTGCAGATCGTTAAACGAGCCAATGTCTGAACCGCTGCCAACCTGTGAGAACATGCCGTTGCCGGTCAGGTAAAACATCTGTTCACCGTTTGGTGAGAGTTCCATATCGCGGTATAGATCCATTCCCAATGGATCGGGGTACAGAGTCCGGTTGGCCCCCGCTCCCATAAAGAGCATGTCACCGTCGCCATCCAATACATAAATCGCGCGATTCATGAAATCGACTTCGATATCACGCACGTGTTCGAATTGAATCTGCTCTGGCGAGGGGCTTTCAATCAGTTCACCGCTAATACTATTGAAAAACGCCAATTCAGAATCAGGAAAAACAATTTCCTGATTGGATGATACATTATCCAAAAAGGTCCCCACATCACCCGCTGCGATCACTGAGCCATCAACAGTTACAGCAACAGCGCCCGAAAAGTTGGGGGTGGGTTCCATGTCTACAACATTGGTAATCGATTGCACGCTATCAAATGCGGGCGCTTCGCCGAAGCTGAAGAAACGGCCATCATCAACCATTTTGATGTAATCTAGTTCGTTCGGCAACTCACCCCGAACTGTGATGGTAGAACCTCCTCTTCCTCCTCCTCCACCATCACCATCATCGTCTACTGCGGCCGGTGTCACAATCGGGCCGTCGGCATACACGAATTTGGGGGCATTGACGCCATCGCTCACTCTAGCATACAAAAAGTAAGACAGCGTTGGGTCAAAGTCTGGAATGGAGTTCTGCAGGTTAAATTGGAATGAAGTATCCAAGGTGGTGAGATTTGCGCCGGGGATAAAAGTTCCATCGAAATCTTGTTTGTCATTATCAATAAAGAATTGAACACTGGCCACATTGTCTGGATCTTCAGCCACAAAAGAGACATCAAAGTTGAAGTTGGCGTCAGTCACATTGCGGCCGGCGCCGGGATTGTTGATTTCAATCGAAGGCGCCACATTTTGGCTGCGAACGAAAATCTCTTGTGTGGTGACTTGGGCTTTGCTTACATTCCGGAACTTTTCTCCACCAAAACTGAAGTCGGTTGCAATAAAAGAATGGAACCCAATGCCCCGTTCGGGGAAGCGGATATCTTCTTGCCCATCATCAGTCGTCACTGTTTGGAAGTTGTTCAAGATTCCCGAACGAATGCGGACTTTGAACGATTGCCCTACCTGGGCATCTGGAGAGGTTCGAACCACCACAAAGAAATCATTACCCGCAAGAGAACCAAAGTTCTCATCCGGCAATTGGACTTGATACATAAAGTTGGTTTCGGCAGCATCGCCATCGAGAAAGTTATTTAAGTTTAATGCTTCAAATGGCTCTTGGGGTTGAAACTCTATGGGTTCGGGGAGTTCAGGAAATTCCGGTTCCGTACACTCTTCATCCTGAGCGCAATCTTCTTCTGCCGCTGCTACTTCTTCTTGGAATTCAGCGACCGCATCTTCAGCATCCGCAATAGCAGAATTTAAATCTTCAACAAATGAAGTGATATAGTCATTTATATCTCCAAGTTCAGCGTGTTCGAAATAAGCCCCAAATTGGTTTAATAATAAGGGGTCGGAAAGATTTTGCCCTTGTGGATTTTCTGCGTTGGTTGGAGCAATACCTTCTTCAACGTCGGCAACATCAACCACTGTGGGGACACGTCCAAAACGGGCAAAAGTAAAAGTCGGATGGGGAATTCGCAAAGCATTGATCATTGACAGCGCAAAGGTTCTACGCGCATCCCCTTCTGGATCAGCAATTATAGGAAAATCGCTATCACCTTCTGTAGACAAAGTGAGCATCCAAATTATATCTCCACTTACCGGATCTTCGACAAACAAACTTTCAGGGAAATAAGGGAATTCAGGAGTGCCAATAAATTGAGTCAGATCGAGGATCGGTGTTTTTGGATCACTATGGCCAAATGTATCCAAAAAGTTCCCCTGATTGTAGGTGGGGGGGTCAAACGGCGGTCCTGCCGTTGCTCCCAGTGAACGCTGTTGTGGCAGCGGAACAATCAAAGGATTCGCTATTTGAAAGGTTGCAACATTCAAAACCCGGAAATCCAAGTGCGCAAAAAACTCACTTGTACCCGAACTCAATGGCAAAAAGTCGCCATCTTCCAGTTGGACATCAGTATCAGTTGTGACAAAATCAAGGAAATCTTCGAATTTTTGTTGATTGTTAGGTTCCCAAACATATTGTGCATCATCAAAACTTCCTATCCCTCCAAACCGGAATTCTGAGAGTGGCATCATGCG
>CAZEZQ010000651.1:0-4071 GCA_964516245.1 uncultured bacterium
GGGTTGAGAATGTTTGAAATAAGTAAGATCATTGTCCACAACCCCCTCCCCACCTCCCCCAAACTTGGGGGAGGAGTACTTGTGGGTAAAGATCAGTTTAATAAGGGGGGCGTAAGCGGTCCGCAAGGGCAGACAAACAACGCTTGCCCCGCCACGGCGCGCTATGACCTTGCCACCCAGTTGTTGTGTTGGCTGCTCAGTGGGTGCCTCGCCCTCTCACTTCTGTTAATGTCATAGATCATTCTGGCCGATTCTACGGGTCTTTCAATATGACAAAACGTGATAAAATATAAAAAAAGAACATCATATTAAGATATTTGGATGATAATCCATGACGGCTGCAATCACACTTAAAAATTTACCTGCTCAACTTCCAAAACATATTGTGGAACGGCTTTTGTTTCATCACCATGTGGAATATCAAGTGGTGAAGATGGATTCCGTGCAGGACAATGGTGAATTGGGCCAAGTGGCCTACGTGTTACTAACACAAAATGGAACCAAAAAAATTTTACGCAAATTGAATGGTGTTGAAGTGGAAGACCGCATTGTAGAAGCAGAAAATGCCGACGTTCAATTTGTAAAACACTTCAAAGAGTCAAGCCGGGAAACAGAGAAACCATCCAAATCGAAAAAACGCCCTTCTAGCAAACCTTCTTCGAGCGAGTATGAAGACCCCTCAGAAATCTCTCCCGCCAAACCAGAGGTCGAGTTAGTCTCATTTGACACGTTTGATCTAACATCCACCTTAAAAAAGAATCTGGAACGCATGGGATTTCAACTCACCACCCCCATTCAGGCGTTGGCAATTCCACCCGCTATGGAGGGCAATGATATTATTGGCAAAGCCCAAACCGGAACCGGAAAAACGCTGGCGTTTAGTTTGCCGATCATTGAACATATATTACAAAAACCGGCTCGAGGCCTGCAAGCGTTAATTTTAACACCCACCCGTGAACTGGCGGTACAAATCAACGAAGTGGTAGAGGAATTGGTCGTAGATACGGAGATCAAAACAGGCGCAATCTATGGGGGAGAGCATGTGTTGGACCAATACGTCCGGTTGATGGATGATATGAATATCATGATCGCCACGCCGGGGCGGCTGCTGGATATGCAAAAACGCGGGCGCCTTCGGATTGACATGGCGGAAATTTTTGTGTTGGACGAAGCCGACCGCATGTTGGATATGGGCTTTTTGCCCGATATCCAAAAAATTTTCAATTGCTTTTACGAACACCCGCAAACCATGCTGTTTTCGGCCACCATCCCCAAAGATTTGAGTAAACTTACAGGGGTTAATCTCAAAGATCCAGTGTTTATCGATGCGGGCGCCCCCGATATGGCTCCATTGGAGACAGTAAAACAAGATGTGATCGAAGTAAAAGATGATGAAAAAGATCAATGGCTGAGGGATCTTCTAGCAGATGAAGATGGAACCGCAATCATTTTTACCCGCACCAAGCGGATGACCGAACAACTTTACAACAAATTGAAATACGATGGGTATCCTGTGGCCCGCATTCATGGCGATATCGACCAAACAGTCCGCATGAAAGCGGTCGAATCCCTAAAAGAGCGAAAAATACGGTTTCTCATTGCCACTGATGTAGCCTCACGCGGGCTCCATATTGAAAATGTCGCCCACATCATTAATTACGACCTCCCCATGACCCCTGAAGACCATTTGCACCGAATCGGCCGCACCGCCCGCGCCGGCGCTTCTGGAAAAGCCACCACACTCGTCACCCCCAAAGAAAAACGATATTTGAAAGACTTTCGCCAAGTTTTTGGGCAAACGAGATAACAAACCCGATTGCAATACAATTCTGGACAATTGACCATGAGCACAAATCAACTCCGATATGAGACCTATCGGGACCTCTATTTTCTAGAGCGCAACCGCCGGGAACATATTCGCCAAGGCATCAGCACGCCGGTAGCCGCATTAAAATCGGCCTGGACTCGATGCTAAAAGCCGCGTTTCGGGAACGCCGTGAAAAGAAAAGTGATTCCACTCAATAGATTTTCTAGTTTTTTACCCTCAATTCCGATAATCATATTTGAAATGGCAATAAGAATGATAAAAGGTGGAGTATCAAGTCTCGGAAAATCATTTGGAGAAAGGTTATCTATATTTGCTTGGTGTGTGTTATCTCTGTATGAGCGGAATTCAACTTCGCCTCTGATCCCCGGCCAATATGCCAGCGAGTCGAACTCAGAAGGCGTTGGCCGTTTTCAATTGTGTATATCGGAGCACGAGGTGTTTCGTATCGACACCCAAACCGGACGAGCCTGGAGTTTGTATATCCACAATGAAACCTGTGATTTGATTTGCTTGCCAGTGTTGGAGGAACATGAAGTGGAGGAGTGAGGTTACAAAAACATGGGGGGCAGGATCATTATTCCTGCCCCATTTTTATGTATACTTTCTTTGACAATTTTTGGATTTAATGTACTCCATTGGTGAAAATTCAGAGCAGGCATACTTTTAACAGACAATCTCAAAATCCACAGTGATTTGGATGGAACATCTTTTTAGGGTTCTTAACAAAAAAATAACTTAAAAAAACAAGGATAAGACTTTCTAATGCCGATAATTTTGTTATGATAAAAACAATTATCTCAATTTGAAACACGCAAAAATTGTTCTCTGGAATTTTTACAACTCCGATCTGCATCTATGTCCATAAAATTCAGGAATGAAGCTTTGGTTTCCAGAAATGTTTTTTTTGAATACTTAATTACACTCATTTATTAAACTAGTTTAGGAGGTAGAAAATGAGAGCTATTTATCGAATGGTGAATGCGGTTGCAGTAAGTTTGGCTTTGGCTATGCCCTCGTTTAGCCAGGTTGAAGTGTTGCTGTCTGAGGATTTCGAGGGGCTTCCGTTAGGAGAATTTGTCGATGAGCCCAATCCACCGGTTGGTATTGAAGGGGCATGGACACCAACTCCTCCCGAAGGCTGGACCATTGAGACTGATATTCCTTCTTTGGACAATGGTGATCCTGCGGGTTGTACGGAGTGGCGTGGCTGGTCATTCGCGAATGTTTCTGCCTGGACGATCGTTGCCGGTGGCCAACGACGAGCGGAATTCACTAATGCAGAAGGCACAGTCGCCGTAGCCGACCCGGACGAATGGGACGATTGCGGTGATGCCGATGAATTGGGGTTATTTTTCACCTTCCTTTCTACCCCCGAAATTGACATCTCGGGTGTAGCGGAAGGGAATGTCGTATTAACATTTGATTCCAGCTGGCGGCCGGAGGATACACAAACCGCTAATTTGGAAGTGTCGTTTGATGGCGGCACCACTTTTGAAGAAGTTTTTTTGTGGTCATCCGATTCCACAAGCCCGAATTTCAAAGATGACAATTCCACCAATGATTCTCTTGAATTTGAACTGGCGAATCCGGCAGGCGCCACGGGCATGATCCTCAAATTCGGGATGTTGGAAGCCACCAATGACTGGTGGTGGGCGATTGACAACATCGAAGTTTCGTCCGGTGATCAAGTATTATTCAGTGAAGATTTTGAAGGCCTGGAACTACAAGATTTTGTCGATGAATCTCCCATTCCATCCATTGGAGGTGATGTGGAAGGATTCTGGACCGATCAACCTCCTGAAGGTTGGGCACAAGACAATTTCTTTATGGAACCCATTGATCCTGAAAACGGCGTTCGTGATTGGTTCGGCTGGAACTTTGCCAATAAAGAGGCCTGGGCATTTATTGCCGGCGGCCAGGGCCGTGAAAATTTTGATTTGGCTAAGGGCACGGCAGCGATTGCAGATGCCGATGAATTTGAAGACAAAGGTTCTCCCGTTTTGTTTGACGCCACTCTAATTTCGCCGATGGTGGATATTTCAGGTGTGGATACGTCGGAAATGTATCTGAGTTTCGATTCCAGCTGGCGTCCGGAAGATGATCAAATTGCCGATCTGTTTATTGGATTCGATGGTGCTGATCCATCAGATGGCGGAAGTACGCTTTTCTCATGGGATTCAATCGATGGGAGCCCGAATTTCAAGCCGGATAGCGTTAGTGAACGTGTTTCGATTCAATTGGAC
>CAZEZQ010000652.1:0-2945 GCA_964516245.1 uncultured bacterium
GGAAAGGTTGGGCATTGGTTTGTAGAACCATGAACAAAAATAGCACAAAAAAGTAGAGTAAAGATCGTTTCATAGTTTCCCTCTTAATTTGAAGTTTCAAAGTAAATTATAGTATGTCGCAGAATAGGTGATTTGAAAATGGTTGTTAGAGAATATGTAAACAAAGAGACTATTCAGGCAATTCTTTTTGGCTTAATCAAGAATTCTCTGTATAATGAAATTATATCATATTTTACAAGGGAGATGTGTTTATGAAGGGAGATGTGTTTATGAATGATCGTTCGATTCAAATCAGCCCAATATCTCTGTTAACTTTTTATACTCAATTACTTTGTTCTGCATTCTTAGTATTGTCAATGATGATTGTGACCCCCCTATATGCAAGAGAAAACGGCCAAAGCAATTCAGTGGATTCCATCTTGGATCAAGTACGCAGCCATTCGTTTCATCCACTGAATGAAGAAAACTCATTCACGCTGGACCGCCATTTGAACAAACACGGTATTGCCAATTTGGATAACACCGATTGGAAAGTTCGCTTGTTGGCGATTCGTGATCTTGTCAGGGCTGGTGACAGTGCGGTATCTGATATTGTTCGTGGACTTGATGACAAGAATCAACATGTGCGGCAGGTGAGTGCGGCTGCGCTGGGCATTATGAGGGCGGAAAGCGCGATAGAAGATTTGGAGCGATTGGCCCAAGATGATTCGAGTACACTGGTGCGTTCTCAGGCGGTAATGTCACTGGGGCAAATAGAATCTGAAGGTTCATTACCGTTGTTGCGCACGCTAAAAAATGAAGATTCTTCGCGGGATGTGCCGCATCAATGTGAATTGGCGATCGATCAGATTGAGAAAAAGATGGGGGCCAGTGATGCGTTGCGTAAGGCCTATAAATCTCTCAATCCAGAAACTTTTGAATTGCTGAAGGTTGGAGAACAGGCTTTGGATTTCACTTTGCCCGATACGGGAGGGAAGGAGTGGAAATTAAGCCAGTTTGAAGATGAGAAATGGGTGGTGTTGATTTGGATATTTGCCGATTGGTGCCCGGTGTGCCATGGGGAATTTCGTGAACTCATAGAAATGAAAGATGAATTTCAAGAAAACGATGTTCAGGTGTTCACCCTCGAATGTCACGACCGCTATCGTGGGCGAGTGATGGTGGGCAAAGAGTTTGCGCCGGACTATTGGTTTTCGGATAAGCCTTTTAAGGAAGTGTACACTGAAAAAATCTGGTGGCCGCACTTGCTGGACCGGGCTGGTGCCGTGGGAGCCCAATACGGGGTTGATCCCAAAGCGTTTGCAGTGCATTCGGAGTATATCAATCGGCCATCCACCGTAATTGTTGATCCTACGGGTGTTGTGCGGTTTGCGTATTACGGAACGTATTGGGGAGACCGGCCATCAATACATCAAACGCTGGAGATGATCAAAAAAGAAGAATTTGATTTTGTCCATCCCAAGCGGTTGCAAGCGCAAGAGTATTAGTTGAAAAATAATATGTACTGGGAAAAAGGGGTGGATTATAATCCATCCCTTTTTCCTTTTTTCTATTGTTGGGTTAAGAATCCACCCTTCCTTTTTCGGGATGAAGTTAACGGGGCCAAGGAAGGCCGTCGACTTGTCCTACGGTTCGGGCAGGGGCGCCGCCGCGGAAGCGGTAAATGTCTCCGTTGCTGGTTAATCCATTAGATGGATCAAAGCGGTAGAGGCTGGGTGAAAATGGATAAGCAGCCATGGTGTTAGAATCATCGGCGTGTTCTGGACCAAGATTAGAATCAGGCCCAAGTGAGTTAATCATATACTCATTATATGGCCCTTCCTCTCCTGACTGGCTGGCATTGCCGGTTCCAATTTCATAAAGTGCGTCGCCGAATTGGCGGTCCATATCAGGAACATCGATGTATTTGGATTTGAATGGATCAATAAGCGAACCGGCTGTAATAAATGAGACCGGAGTGGTCAAAGAAATCCATCCATTGGGACGGCGTAAAAATCCCCGCCATGCATCGACGGGATATGAATTGTTGTCGAGTATATATGATTCGAGAGCGGTGGACAAACTCTTGAAATCGGCCTGAACTCTAGCTAAGGTTGCGCGGGTTTGGGCGTTCAAAAAGTTAGGCACAGCGATAGCAGCCAGGATCCCGATAATCGCGACGACAATCAACAACTCAATCAACGTAAATCCACTTGACTTCATCATAAATTCTCCCCAATAAAATAAAATTGGATGCATAGACAAAAGGAGTAAATTTGTTTTATTAATTTTACCACGTTTTTGATAAAAATACACGTAAAAAGATGCAAAAACGATCAAAAAGATTCGTCATTTCTATTTCATTCTTCGCTTTTTCATGCGCTGGACTTTGTTCTTGTCAATTTTATAATGATTGAAGTTCATCATAAAAATTTTTCAATACAGGTGAGATTCTATGAAAATCGCTATTTTTAGTAATGAATATCCACCAAATGTGTATGGAGGGGCGGGAGTGCATGTGGAATATTTAACCCGCGAACTGGCAAAATTGGATAATTCGAGCCATGAAGTCAACATCAAATGCTTTGGAGAACAAGCCATCGATGTGGGAAATTTTCATGTGCAGGGCATTGCGCCGAATTTTCCGATTCCTGTGCAAGATAAAAAGCATGAAAAATTTATGGACACCATGCTGCGCGATCTGGTAATGGCGGGTTCGGTTCCGGAGGCGGATGTGGTGCACTGCCATACATGGTACTCACATTTTGCCGGGTGTTTGGCCAAGCAATTGTTGGGGGCGAAATTGGTGCTTTCGACCCATTCGCTGGAACCACACCGGCCCTGGAAAGCGGAGCAATTGGGTACAGCCTATCGCGCCAGCACATGGATCGAGAAAACCGCGTATCAGAACGCGGATGGTGTGGTGGCGGTATCGCAGTCGATGCGGCAAGACGTGCAAGATTTGT
>CAZEZQ010000652.1:2955-4068 GCA_964516245.1 uncultured bacterium
TGATTTGTACGATGTGCCGTTTGAGAATATCAAAGTGATTTATAATGGCATCGATCTGGATCAGTACCATTACACGCCGGATGAGAAGATATTGCATGAATACGGAATTCGCCCTGACAAACCTTATATTTTGTTTGTGGGCCGGATAACGCGGCAGAAGGGCATCATTCATCTGGTGCGGGCAATTCATTATTTGAAACCAGGCATGCAGATCGTGCTCTGCGCCGGGGCGCCGGATACGGAAGAGATCGGCAAAGAGATGGAGAAAGAAGTGGCCGATGCGCGAGCGGATACAGAAAATGAAGTAATTTGGATCGCGGAAATGCTGCCCAAGGATAAAGTGATTACATTATACAGCCAGGCGGCCTTGTTTGTGTGCCCTTCGGTGTATGAGCCGTTCGGGATCATCAATTTGGAAGCGATGGCATGCGAAACTCCAGTAGTGGCAACTGCCGTCGGTGGGATTAAAGAGGTGGTGATTCCAGAAAAAACCGGATTGCTGGTACCCATCGATAAACGTGGGGAAACGGATTTTGAGCCCAAAGATCCTGAACAATTTGCCAAAGATATGGCGGCGGCAATTAACCGTTTAATGGATTCACCTGATTTGATGAAAGAGATGGGGCAGAAATCACGTAGGAGAGTGGAAGAACAGTTTAGTTGGAAAGTGATTGCGAAGCAGACTTTGGAATATTATCAAGAATTGATTGAAAAAAAGTAGAAACGGAGACTCAGTTATGAAAATCATGCTGCGTGTTTTGGCTAAGTTTTTTGTGGTTGTGTTGTTTTCATTACTATTGCTTCAATCTGGTTGCGCCACCATTCAAGGGATGGGGCGGGATATTGAAAGTGCGGGGAATGCGATTGAACGGGCGGCGAATTGAGTAGTAACTCTCTTATCAACAAACGGGACGATGCTCAATGTGTGGATAGGTGTATGATCGACGTGTTCATTTGAGCTCGTTTCTGGTGATTTTTTCTCCTGATCAGCCATCTTTATTTATATGCGTATCTTGAAAAAACCTACACCTTAAAATGGGTTCTTAGTGGCATCATGATTCATTGGGCGTTGGCTTGGTGTATCCGGCAGTGGAATCAGAATGCCCTGAAAAT
>CAZEZQ010000653.1:0-4060 GCA_964516245.1 uncultured bacterium
TGCGCCGTGGCGTGCTCCCGCCGAGCCGGTTTGATTGAACGACTTCTGATTTACGCAAATAGTACGCATAACCAATTCAAATCTCAGCACTTACAAAAGTGTTTCATACAGAGACACGACCACATTACATTATGCAAACCATACACACACTGACTCTGAACCCTGTTATCGATTTGATATACCGCTTGGATGCGTATGAAAAGGGCAGTACGGCGCGCAGCGAAGAATTCAAGAAAGTGCCTGCCGGTAAGGGATTCAGTGTCGCGTATGCGCTGGCGCATTTGGGTGAATCACCAGTTGCCTATGCCCCACTAGGCGAAAATGACGAAGCCTTGTATCAAAAGTACTGCGACTCGCTCGGTGTAATCTTGAAAGCGGTTACCGGAAATTTTGAAGTGCGCCAGCATTGCACCATTTTAGAAACCAACCCTCCACGTGTCACTCACCTGCAAAGTACCAGCAATCAAATTCCCGAAGAAATCATTGATGATGTTATACGCTTGTTGTACTGGAATTTGCAAATTGAAGATATGGTCGTGATTTCTGGAAGCTTGCCCAGCAGTGTGAAAGCGGATACTTATGCAGATGTGATTCGCGAAGCGAAAAAATGTGGTGCGATTACGATTCTTGATTCCAGTGGAGAAGCTCTCTCGCACGGCATTCGAGCCCATCCCTATGCGGTGAAATTGAATCAGGAAGAGGCCGAAGCATTGGCTGAACGAAAAATCACCAGCGGCCAGACCGCCTTTGGCGTAGTTCAGGCGATTCATAGGATGTCTGGAACGCCACTTGTGGTTGTGTCACTTGGCGAACAGGGCTTGGTTGCCGGTTGCGAAGAAGGGGTCTGGCGCATGAGTATCCCTGTCGAACCACACAAAATTGTCGACACAGTTGGCTGCGGGGATTCAATGACAGCCGGAATAGCAAAGGGGTTAAAACATGATTGGACGTTTGAAGAAACTTTGCGTTACTCAATCGCTGTAGCCACTGCAGCCACATTTCGAATCGGCCCAGGCCATCTGAATCCGGCTGACATATCAGCGCTGCAAGAACGTATCCAATGCCAAAAAATCGGGGAATTGTAAATCAATTCCACTGCTGGGGATTCAGCCCCTGATGTGTCTCTTTGAGAATATCGCCATTGCTGCGAATGCCGTTGGAAAGATCGAATGATAAAAACTTTTGCGTATTGGGATAATCGGAGATTTGCCGGGTATCGTCGATCCCATTCGGGCCATAACTAGCTAATACATAATCAGTAACAGCTTGGCCATCTTCCAAATTTTTCATAGGGGTTCTGCCATTGCTGCCACTATATTCATACCATTGATGTCCAGATTGAAATTCAAATTCATATTTGGATTCAAAAGGATCGATTGCTCTCAATGACATATAGGGGATTGGTGATGTTAATTGAGCCCACGAAGCACCCCAACCTACCAAGTTCCAGCGTGGAATATCACCATTATCGAGCCGATACATTTCTAAAGCAGTGGTGATGGTCTTAAAATCACCTTCGACCCGGGCGATCTTCGCTTTCATTTGAGCGTTAAGAAAGTTGGGAACCGCAATCGCCGCCAATATCCCGATAATCGCTACAACAATAAGTAATTCGATAAGAGTAAAACCTTTATTCAACTTCATGCTTCAATCCTCCCAGAAAAAGTCAAAAATAAGCAAAAAAACAAATTATATCGAATGACAATTTATATTCTTACACAAAGGACTTATCTGTCAAGTATGATTTTTTAAATGTATTGAAATTCAATCAATCTCATACTTAGACACATCCTCATCTCCTGTTTCACAAACCATTAGCAATATTTCGCTTTCATCGGGATTGAAATCACAGAAATCAAAACCGCCGTAATACATGATATTGGTGAATCCGGCAGCGCGGGCAATGCGGTTCAAATCTTCTTTGAACCAGGGGCGGTGTTTCATTTGCATGGAGCGGGATGTCCACTGGCCGTTCTCTTTCGATGCCACCACCATGTTGAAATCGAGAAAAGGGATTTCATAATTATAAAACCGCATGAAGAGATATTCATTCTCGCCTACTTGGCGGTGTTTGACTGGAAAATCACGGCGTTTATTCTCCAATATGCGATGATAATTCAATGTATGATACACGGCGCTGCCGGTGGGTTTCATGCTTTTGATGCTTTCACTAAACAGGCGCTGCAATTGCGATTCTTCGAGTACATGTGAAATCGTATTGCCATTGCAAATCACAGAATCGAATTGGACGTTGATCTTGTTTGAAAAGTCGGTTATTTGAAGGCATTGAAACTCGGCATCCACTTCTTCTTCTTCGGCCCGGGCTTGGGCGATATTGATCATTTGTCTCGAACTGTCCACACCCACTACATTAAATCCCATTTCGGCGAGATAAATATCATATCCTCCAGTACCACAGCCCAGGTCTAATACAGAATTGCCCAAGCTTTCACGGAAAATTTGTTGGAAAAATGGATCTTCGTTTTTAATCCGAGCTTCCCAGTCTATGAAATAATCATATGTTTTGGCTAAGTGGTCGTAAAATTTCATCGCATGTACCCTATTATTTTGTGATTCTTATTTTACCTTAACTTTAGCGCTGCGAAACGCAATTGGTATGTAACGCAATAGTTCCCTATGTTGACGTACCGACTATAATATCTGTTAACTCATTATGGAGTCGTATAATATGGTGCTCGAATCGAACACGATTTCGGTAAACAAAAGTACACTTCCCGATAAAAATGGCCATTTTGGGATCTTTGGTGGGCGTTATGTACCCGAAACGTTAATGCCTGCTTTATTTGAATTGGAAAATGCCTATAACGAGATCGTAAACGAACAAAGTTTTCAAGATGAACTGAGTTATCTTTTACAAGAATATTCAGGCCGTCCGACTCCTCTTTACCATGCCCAACGTCTCTCAACCCACCTCGGTGGGGCTCAAATTTACCTAAAGCGCGAAGACTTAAATCACACCGGCGCGCATAAAATCAACAATACGTTAGGGCAAATTCTTTTGGCTCGAAGAATGGGGAAAGACCGCATCATTGCAGAAACCGGCGCGGGCCAGCATGGGGTCGCAGCAGCGACGGTATGCGCTTTGTTTGGCATGAAGTGTGTCATATATATGGGCAAAGAAGATACTGAGCGCCAACGTTTGAATGTTTTTCGAATGAAGTTGCTAGGGGCTGAAGTGATTTCGGTTGAAAGCGGTTCTCAAACCTTAAAAGATGCCATGAATGAAGCGATTCGTGATTGGGTGACGAATGTGCGAAACACTCATTACATTATTGGTTCGGTGGCCGGGCCGCACCCCTACCCGATGATGGTTCGTGATTTTCAGTCGATTATCGGCAAAGAAACCAAACAACAGCTGCAAGAAAAAACCGGCCGCTTGCCCGATTATTTGGTCGCCTGTGTCGGCGGTGGCAGCAACGCCATGGGATTGTTTCATCCCTTTTATCACGATCAAAGCGTGAAGTTTATCGGCGTTGAAGCGGGGGGCCGCGGTCTTTCATTAGAACATGCCGCTCCCTTAAATGCGGGAGAAGTGGGTGTGCTTCATGGGTGCAAAAGCTATCTTGTGCAAAGTCCGGATGGTCAAATTGCACCTGTTCATTCTATTTCTGCCGGGCTTGATTACCCCGGGGTCGGTCCTGAATTGTCTTACTACAAACAGAGCGGACGGGCCGAGTTTACTTCTATAACCGATGGAGAAGCGTTGGAGGGGTTTGTTTCCCTCTCGAAATTTGAAGGCATCATTCCTGCATTAGAAACCTCACATGCCATTGCGCATGTAATAAATCTTGCTCCCACATTAAATCAAGATACCTTGATTGTGGTTAATCTATCGGGGCGGGGTGACAAAGATGTTGAATCGGCCTCCAAATATCTAAAGGAATATACTGCATGAGCACCACTACAACTCCAAAGCGCGGGGCGTTCGCGATTACAGAAACCTTTCGTCAACGCAACAACAGCGGTGGCAAGGTTCTGGTTGCCTCCCCAGCAGGAAGGCGGGCAGGTGGAAATCGCGCGGCAGCAGCTCGAGCTTGCG
>CAZEZQ010000654.1:0-3424 GCA_964516245.1 uncultured bacterium
CTGTACTGATGTTCAAATGCAAGAGAAAAATTGCAAATTTTTTCTGTTTTAAACCTTTGTATCTTTGCATTCATTATTATATGATATTTGCTATCACAGGAAATTTAGGTTGGTTTTGACAATTTATCTTGGAAAATCTGTTGAAATTGTTGAATAAATAATATGTAAGAACAAAGAAGAGGGATGAAAACTTTATTCTTTCCAAAGTGATTATCCGCTTCAAATGGTTTCTTCCCGGAGTGATTTGATTCATGAATTCCCAGTTAGAACTGGAAAGAATAAGTATTGTTGTGCTAGGAAATTTCAACCCAGCCATATTTCATCCCTCTTGGTTTGAATATCATAATCTTTTAGGCAAAGAAGAATCGAAAAATGCAGAAATCGATGTTGTTCATCCAAGCGCGTCAAATTTTACAGCGGAATGGGTTAGTATAAATGTCATCAGAGAGCGTTTTCAAGTTATAACTACGAAAGCCTCTTATTATGAAGCATTGCGTGACTTAGTGGTTGGTGTACTTGAATTATTGGAACACACACCATTAGGCTCAATGGGAATAAATCGTGATATGCATTATAGAATGAGTTCTAAAGAGAAATGGCATCTAATTGGTGATAAATTAGCGCCGAAAGAATTTTGGAATGGCTTATTAGAGTCTCCGGGTATGAGGAACTTGACTTTAGAAGGGAAAAGGACGGATGATTTTGCAGGCTATATAAGAGTAAGAGTTGAACCATCAAATAAAATAGAGCATGGAGTATTTATAAGTGTAAATGATCATTATGAAGTGAAAGAAGATGATGAAAATAGGTTTAATACTTTAAGATTTCAAAATATACTTAGAGAGAAATGGCAGCGATCTTTGAAGAAAAGTTTAGAGATTTCAGAACGATTAATTAGAATTGGAGGATTAAATGATAGCTAATTATAAAGTTAGTGCTGACAATGAACAAGATTGTCAAAAAACTATAATGGATACATATGAATGGAATCAAAGTGAATATACTTCGAATCAAATGATGCATGATCGTGTAAATAATTTATCCGAAAACGATGAAACAGATATCAAATCGGATACAATTTTCAATAATAATTCAAATACTTTCTCTATCTCGATTCCTAAAGAAAAATATATTTTACCTCCAAAAATAACTCTAGAATCCCGTGAATTTTTTCGAGTTTTACAAAAGTGGGAAGGCAATGTTTTAGAAGTTCATGACGATACATTTG
This sequence comes from uncultured bacterium, assembly GCA_964516245.1. Taxonomy (GTDB): domain Bacteria; phylum Hinthialibacterota; class Hinthialibacteria; order Hinthialibacterales; family Hinthialibacteraceae; genus CAZEZQ01. The sequence continues at coordinate 1,229 of CAZEZQ010000654.1, forward strand.
AGGCAAGGTTGGTGCCAATAATTGGTGAAGGCCCTGATCAAGAAGCCGAAATATTTTTGGAAGAAGTTGCTAAAGATGATCTTGAACTCGTGCAAAAAGGCGCAATTTTTTACTGGAGTATTGGTTATTTAGATCGATCGTCAGGAAGAATTAGAGCATCTATTTTAAAGTTCCAAAGATTGCCGCGATGGTCGAAACAATCATTGAAAAACGCTGAACAAAGTCTTGATGATTTAAAACAAATATTTATTTCAAATGGATAACTTGAAACCTCCATCTGATCATGAAATAGAAATATCTCTTTTTGGTCCAGGTTATGGAGAATCTATTCTTGTGCACATTGGCAACGAGCAATGGTTGATTATAGATTCTTGCCTGGAACCCCAATCAGGAATGCCTGCAGCTCTATGGTATTTCAAGAAAATAAATGTCAACGTTTCAAAATGTGTGAAGTTCGTTGCTGTAACACATTGGCATGATGACCATGTAAGAGGTATCAGTACAATTTTTCGAGAATGCGAAAGCGCTAAAATTGTAATCTCTGGTGCACTCCATTCAGATGAATTTTTACAATTAATTAAAATTTATGAAGGTCGTTCTTTAGTAGGACGATCTGGAATAGACGAGTTTGAAGAGATTTTTCATATATTAAAAGAAAGAAAAAATAATAATACATTTTTTAACCCTCCAATTGATGCGATTGCAAACCGGCTATTATATAAAAATGATAATCTTGATTTTGAAGTTTACTCATTATCACCTTCTGATACTTCTATTTATAACTCTAAATTGGCATTTGCTAGCTTGGTACCAATTGAAGGCCAACATCAAAAAAGGATACCTGCATTAAAGAAGAATTTTGTATCAGTAGTTTTCTGGATAAAGATCGGTGACAATAACATACTCCTTGGTGGGGATCTTGAAAATACTTCTGATCAGAAAATGGGGTGGCAAGCTATTTTAGATGAACAATTATGTATTACTGGAAAGGCTGGTATTTTTAAAGTTTCTCATCATGGTTCCCAGAATGCCGATCATCCTGATATATGGAGTGAATTGTTATCACCTGAACCATTTGCCATGCTTACACCATTCGTTCAATGTAATAAAAAGCTACCTTCATCGTCTGACGCTCAAAGGATATTACAAAATACTTCGAAAGCCTACATAACATCACACCCTAGTAATAGAAAAAAGAAGTGGAAAAATAAAGTTGTAAGAAACACATTGAGAGAGGTTACAAAAAAAATTCAGAATGCTCATAGTGGATGGGGACAATTGCGTTTCCGTTTTAATAAAAATGACAATAAATGGACTATTGATCTTTTTGATGATGCTTGTTTATTATCAGAATTGCTTTGATATATATTCTCCGGTCTATATGAGCGTACTCATCTATCTTTCAACACATGATCCAGCGCATCCAAAACGCACTCTTTCACCGGCACTTGATTTGGGAATTTCTCCGGCGTGATTTGCAGGCCCGCTATGCGGGCTCGGCGATGGGGTTTTTCTGGTCGATTATTCATCCCCTCATTTTGCTGATTTTGTATACTTTTGTGTTTGGAATCATCTTGCAGGTGAAATTGACTGAGCGCGGGATGGACCAGGGCATTAGTGGATTTGCTTTTTATATCTTCTGTGGATTGCTGCCTTGGTTCGCCTTTCAAGAGTCGTTGGTGCGCTCTACCAGCTGCATTATCGACAACGCCCATTTGATCAAACAAGTTCGTTTTCCCGCCAAGGTGCTGCCCGCGTTCATTACGCTCTCCAGCATCGTCAATCAGCTGATTGGGGTGCTGATTCTCATCATCGCCATTTTAGTCGACTCAGGGGCGCTGCCCCTCACCCTGCTGATTTTCCCTCTGGTGCTGGCGATCGAACTGGTGTTCTTTTTCGGATTGGGGTTATTGTTCGCCACCATGAACACCTACTTTCGCGACATTGCGCCGCTGGTGAGCATTGGCGCCATGGTGCTCATGTGGGGCTCGCCCATGTTCTACACTTTGGAACTAGTGCGAAACGCGCCGCCCTTTGTAGAGACGCTGCTGTTTCTTAACCCCCTCACCTATCTCGTCGAGATTCACCACCACTTGTTCCTTTATGGAACCTGGCCGCCACTCAGTTATTGGTGGATCCTCACCGGCGTAGCGCTCGCCGTGTTCGCGGTGGGCTATTTCGCCTTCACCCGCTGCC
>CAZEZQ010000654.1:3434-4055 GCA_964516245.1 uncultured bacterium
ACAGCGAATTCGCCGATTTGCTTTAAGTTACGCTTCGGGTGTATACCCAAGAACGATATCAAACTCTACCGACAGTTCGCCAATGCGAGAATTGGGGATGGGGGTGAATTCTTTGATCACCGACTTGCGCTCTTTCGGATCGGTGATGCGCCTCAGAATGCCGTCTTTCAGGTTTTGCGGTTCGCCTTTGACATACAGCTGGGTGGTGAAGCGCGGCTGGCCTTTGGTCTCAATGGCGAAATGAATATGGGGAGTGCGGGGACGGTAAGGGACCGGTTTGATGGTGCGGAAATAATATTCTCCACTTGAAGAAGTTAAAAACTGGCCGAAACCTTGAAAATTTTTGTCGTATTTCCCGCGGTTCTCGCTGCCGCTATGCAGATAAGCGCCGTTGTTATCCACCTGCCAAATTTTCACCAAGGCATTCCGAACCGGTTCCCCATTCTTGTCAAAAACCCGGCCGCTCAGATGGGTCACGGTGCCCACAGCGGGATCGATCGCATCGTTGATAATCAGCAAATCATTGTCCGTCTCAAGCGGAAGATGATCCGGATAAAACGGCCCTTCGGTTTGCTTGGGGGTATAAACCAATTCTTCAGCAAAAACCTCAGGAACAAACAA
>CAZEZQ010000655.1:0-4054 GCA_964516245.1 uncultured bacterium
CTCCACTCCAAAAACGTGTTTGGCGGCCTTTCTTGTGGTGTATAGCTTTGTATAACCACGATATATTGTGTTTTGTATTTATTACTTAATTAAATTTGGCGGTGTTAATTGTGGATGTGTGGGGATTATGGCACAAGATATAGTGTTTAATTTGAATTCGTTGCGGCAAAATTTCACGGTTGAATAATGGTTGCGCGGACTCATTGTTTGAGAATTGATGTGTGAAAATAGCGAAAGTCCACGATTTTTCTATCGTGGTTTTCAATGTCATGACGCGCCGTGGCGGGGTAGAATAAACGACGTTTTACCCTTGGCTGTCAAGCGACAATTATAAATCCTTTCGCGGGAATTTTAATTGTCGCTGATCACTTGGCACTCGGCTGAGAGTTGGATGAAACTTCCAATCTGCGATATGATAAGATGGAGGCTAAAGCGATGCCTACTACCAAAGAAGATATAATCCGTTTCATTCAAAAGATACCAGATGACTGCACCCTTCCAGACATCATGGCTGAATTGGAATTCAAACAAAAAGTGGAACAAGGGCTGAAAGATATCGAAGAAGGCAACACAATTAGCCATGAAGAAGTAAAACAGAGGATGGCCCAATGGGCAAAATCCACTGGTCAGTAACCGCATCTCAAAAGTTAGAAACGATAGCGAATTTTATTGCACAAGATTCACCTATTCATTTGTATCATTCGGAGTTCAATAATCTCTCGTTCTATTCATTTTAAAAAATAAATGATTTTAATATACCCAATTTTCTGTATATTTGGATAAGGGAAAGTAGGTAGTTGTGAGAGGATTTGTAATCCAACTACACCTCAGGTGTAGTTTTATCTAAGGGATTTCAGGTATATCTCCAAATTTTCAATCCTTTTACACTAATTTTACTAAAGTTTTTAAGAATTTTGGGAAATGCACACTTGTGAAACATTACTTGATTTGTTATGTTCCGGTTTTCCTTAGAATGGAAGATGAAGTTGAGTCTATATATTTCAGAATCCTTGTGTGAGTTGAAGTTAATTGTAGGAGGAATTCAAAAATGAGAATGTTTCTGAGTTTGTTGTTAATTGTGTACATGCTTTCTGGTTCTTTCGTTTTCTCTGCTCAAGAGAAATACTTAGTCGTAAAGGCAGCCCAAATGCTGGATGTTGAAAGCGGTGAGATGATTCAAAATCCTGTTATTCTTATAAAGGGGAAAACAATTAATAAGGTAAATCCAGACAAAATTCCTGAAAATGCCAAAATTATCGATTTAGGGGATTTAACGTTGCTTCCCGGTCTGATGGATATGCATGTTCATTTAAGTTTGCAACTTGAGAAAAATTTTGTATTTATGGCAGTCGAAAAAAGTGCTGCTGATTTTTCGTTTCAAGCTGCTGACTATGCTCGAAAAACATTAATGGCTGGATTTACCACAGTCCGTGATTTAGGCGCTCCCTATTTTGTTAATGTGTCGTTATGCAACGCTATAAATTCGGGGAAAGTTCCTGGTCCTGATGTTTTTCCAGTGGGAAACTTCATCGGAATTACTGGTGGTCATGCAGATGGCGGCGGTCGTTTTATCCCTGGCATTTTGGAAAGAGATTGGAAACAAGGCATTGCAGATGGGCCTGAAGAAGTGATCAAATCCGTGCGTTATCAAATCAAACATGGGGCTAAAGTGATCAAAATCATGGCGACGGCGGGCGTCATTTCTCATGAGGATGTAGTAGGCAATCAACAGATGAGTAAAGAAGAAATGCGAGCTGCCGTGAAGGAAGCCCATCGACATGGTGTAAAAGTGGCAGCGCATGCCCATGGTACGGAAGGGATTATTGCTGCCGTCAAAGCGGGAGTCGATTCCATCGAACATGGTTCCATTTTGGATGCAACAGCAGTGCGCTTGATGCGCAAACATGGAACCTATCTGGTTCCGACTCGCTATGTAGCGGATGCGCTCGATATGGATATCTTACCTCCTGAAATGCAAGACAAGGCAAAACAAGTATTACCCATGCTAGATAAAAGCTTGCGAAAGGCGATTCAAGGGAATGTCAAAATTGCCTTTGGAACGGATGCCGGCGCCTTCCCTCATGGAGATAATGCCAAGGAATTTCATGTGTATGTACAAGCTGGAATGAGCCCAATTGAAGCGATCCGAACAGCAACGACCTATGCAGCCGATTTATTAGGTGTAGATGATCGTGGAATTCTCAAAGCTAATAAGCGTGCAGACATTATAGGGGTATCAGGGAATCCATTAGAAGATGTTCAACTATTGGAAGATGTTAAATTTGTTATGAAAGAAGGAAAAGTCTATAAAAATTAAAATGAAAATTAAATCAAAATTATTAATGGGGAGGAAACAATGTACCAACGCTTCTATTCGATGCTCTTATTCCTTTTTATCGCGATTCCAGTATGCTCACAAGATCGTCCAGACTCAGAAACGTTTATGGTTGAAATGAGGGATGGAATTAAATTAGCAACAGAAGTTTATTTTCCTAAGGAAGGCGATGGCCCCTGGCCAGTTATATTGGTTAGAACCCAATATGGAAGACTAGACCAGCGTGAAAGTGAAGAGCAAAAAATATCCAAAGGAATCGCAGTAGTCTATCAAGATGTTCGTGGAACAGGGGATTCCGAAGGGATGTATGAAATGTTGACTGCGAGTGGTTGGGGTAAGAAACAAGACGGTTACGATACGGTTGAATGGGTTTTGGAGCAACCATGGTGTAACGGGAATATCGCAACCGATGGCGGTTCGGCATCGGGGATGACAGAGATTTTGTTGGCAGGAACCGGCCCTAGAGGGATTGTAGGGCAAAGGATCGCTGTTACAACGAGCGGTCTACATCGTGTTTATTATACCGGCGGAGTTTTGCGCAAGTTGTTCGTTGAAACTGTCGCTGACTGGTACGAAGATAAGGAACATTCTATCGAGCTGGTACGATCGCATTTTACCTATGATGACTATTGGAAAACACTTAACCTTGATGAACGCGCAGATCGTGTCAATTGGCCTGTTGTTCTGCAAACTGGTTGGTATGACTTTGGAGTGCAAGGCTGCATAGATGCTTTTAATGCTATTCAAGAAAGAGGGGGTCCCAAAGCACAAAATAATGTCCATCTTCTCATCTGGCCTGGAGGTCATAACAATGATGCTGGGGATTTTGAGTTTCCAGATGAATTATTCACAAATATAATTTCATTTCCTTATGAACATTTTGACCATTGGTTATTGGACAAACCAATGCCGGACGATGTTCCAACCATTCAGTATTATACCATGGGAGAGAATCCCATTGGAAATTCGCCGGGGAACGAGTGGAGAACTGCCGATACCTGGCCACCGGAAGAATCAAGATTAGTTCCGTTTTATTTAAATGACGGTGGAGATCTCCATCAAAAAAAGCCTGCCAAATCAAAAGTTACTTTCGAATACGATCCCAAAAAACCTGTTCCAACCAATGGCGGCCAAGTTTTTTTTATGGACTATGGTGCATTCGATCAGCGTGAATCCGAAAAGCGCAATGATGTGATTGTTTTCAGTACTCCTCCACTTAAAGAACCGGTCGAAGTAACGGGACGCATTACCGCCGTTTTGTATGTTTCTACAAGTGCAGTTGATACCGATTTCACTGCGGAATTGACGGATGTCTATCCGGATGGCCGAAGTATGATTCTTACTCATGGTATACAACGATTGAGTTTCCGCAATTCGTTTGAGAAACATGAACTCGCCACACCGGGAGAAATCTACAAACTGGAAATCGATCTACTCTCCACCAGTATGGTTTTTAATAAAGGTCATCGAATTCGTGTTGCAATCTCTAGCAGCAATAGTCCATGGTTTGAGCCCAATCCAAATACCGGTGTTCCCAACGATAGCATCGATAACTCAGTTAAAGCAAATCAAACCATTTACATGGGTGGTGAGCGCGCTTCTTACATTAATCTCCCGATTGTTGGTTCACTTGAAGGCTTGGATTGATTGTTAATATTTTAAGTTATAAGAGGAAATTTCTCGGTTCAAATGGGGAATCCCAATTCTATACAACTCTGC
>CAZEZQ010000656.1:0-4034 GCA_964516245.1 uncultured bacterium
CTACATTTAATGGAGTCAACAAAAACGGTTTGCTGGATACAACCGATAGGGCAATCACCGCGGTGGCGGTCGAAAGGGCGCTTTGCGACAGTTCTCCTTCCCAATGGCCGTCAGGATGCCGCAGGCGTAACAGTTCCTCATTCAGTTTGTTTTGGACGTCAGAAATTCGGCCAGGCAAGATGTTTTGCATTTTTGTAGACATCGTTTCAAAAACTCAGATGACCCAATGACAACAAGCCATAGTAGGTGTACTCACAATCCAATTTGTCATCCACCCACGTACCATAAAACCCCCCTTGGCTAGACCACAGGCTGTCTAAAAAATCCAAGCAGGCTTCTTGAATGGGCTCCAAAGGCGCATGCATGCGTTCCAAGGCGTGCAAAGCCGTGGCGGTCGAGAGCAAATCAGGCATGGGCGCGCGCGGTGATGCGAAGAAGCCTCCCCCTTTTGGATTAAAACGCTTTAGCAGCCAATCACGTACCTTCTCGGGGATCGGAATCCCGGCCGAATGCATAATCATCACCGCGGCCGCGGTCGATGTAGTGGTTCCCATGATGGCTTTCGGATGATTGGAGAAGCCTCCATCCTTGCACTGAAGCGTATTCATCCACTGGTTGATCCAATCGATATCCGGGAGTTCCATTCCAACATCCTGGCATGCGCCAAAGACCAGAAAGGTTCCGTATAATGTGCCCTGCGTTGAAGCCGGAACCGTGTTAAATGCGCCATCATCCGAGCGAAATTGTTCAATCAAATGGGTGAATGAAGTTTGTTGTAACGGTGATTGGTTGGGGTTTTTCGTTATACACGCCCAGCAGCGTGCCAAACTGGCGAGATGCACCAGATCCAATGAAGCACCATCTTCATACAAATCCAAAAAGTTTCGTATGGCATCAACCGGAATTACTTCGTGCAGCGCCAGTAAAGCGTGTACTCCAAAGACTGTATAATATAAATCACTTACGCCATCTCGATTTCGAAAGCCCCCATCGGGCATCAATGAATTTTGAACAAAGGCCGCCACACATTCACGCGAATCACCCAACAATTTGGGAGACAGGCGAGCGACTTGAAGCATTTCGAGTCTCAAACTCACTGCACCAACCCTTAATTTCAAGATCGTTAAAGATTTTTTCGATTACACGACGCAGCAATCCCTTCAGGCTGGCGTTCGTCAACGGTTTCAAGGCGTCAATCGATTCGGCTTTGTAGGCTTCCATCATACGTTGCACACGCTCTTCCACCTTGTTGGTTTCTAATATGGCTTGTTGTTGATCCCTATCCAAGTCGGCAAAAGATTTTTCTTTGCGCCACACAGTCGCCACGGCGTCTTTCAACTCACCTTTGCTTCGTTCATACGCATCGGCAAGTATAATATTGGGTTTTAATAGATCCGAAAGGGAACGGGTTTCTTCCCAATCCTGAATATCATCCCGTATTTGGTAGGCGACACCCAATGCTTCACTGTATTGTTTGACCACCGCGAAATCGTCAGGCTGCGCGCCCGCATGATGCAACCCAAGACGAAGCGCCACTTCGAAGGCGGGAGCAGTTTTCTGTCGGAAAATTTCAATCACGGCGGCATTGTTCATCGGCGAGGGGGCGTTTGACCAAAGCAGTTCCGTTCCCTGCCCCTGGCTCAACTGAATTTGCCCTTCACTCGCGCTTCGCAGCATAGGAACCACCCGTTCGGCGTCGATGCCGCATTCCGAGATCAAACGGTATCCTTCTCCGATCAGCAAGTCACCGGTATTCAGAGCAACCGGCACCCCCACCTCTTCATGCAAGGCTGGTTCGCCATAGCGTTCTGAATCTTCGTCTTCAATATCGTCATGAATCAGTGACGCTTTGTGGAAACATTCCACCGCCACCGCCAATTTTTTCAAACTCAAAGGAAACTCAGTTTGAGATTCTTGTTGCAAGGCTTGATGGGCGCAGACCGTAAGAAAGGGGCGCCAGCGTTTTCCATTTTTGGCGATCCAATCACGAGCAATATCATCATTCTGACTGGCGGAAGGACCCATAATCTCATCCAGCGCGTTCCGGCCGAACCATGTCGATACCGTGGAACGCAATGCGTCGATATCCATCCGATAGGTTTTGTCTTCGCTGGAGAGGTGGATCACCTCCCAAACCCAATCAGTGTCTACGGTACAATCGGCGCAATCATCCTGTAACAGCGGGATCGAAATCCCCGGCACGGCGGCGGCTTCCACATATGGGAAAGCGCGTTCCAACACATTCAGACAACTCACACCGACAATGGCTTCGATTTTCCCGGTTTCGATCAGCTGCATCACGATCGCCGAGCCTTCGGCGACCAAAACGGCATAGCCCAGCCGTTCCGCTTCCAATTCAAGGTCCTGAATCGTGCACAATCCACACTGCTTGCACAGCAGGCCAAATTCATCAAAGGGGGCAGGACAACGGCTTTCATCCCGGAGGCATTTGGGCAACAAAAGAAGACGGCGTTCGTACGGTGTGGCGGCCAATTCGTCTTTCCAGCTTTCATTATTGATCAAGACCGCCACATAATCGGCGTATTTCAAATCCATCGAGTGCTTGCGCAGGAGTTCTTCTGAATGGTAACGCAATTCATCTTGGGTCATCGGCGGGGTGGGATTGAGCGCTTGAACATAATGCGAAACCGCCAGTTTGAGAAACTCTCTCTCCAAGCGTTCTTGTGGAATATTGTCCTGCGGTTTGCGCTGATTGAGCACCGGTAGAGACCGTTGCAAGATGGGAAGATTCATTTACATCTCTCCTTTAGGCTGGCTAACCATTTCGCGAGTCATCGGGAGTGTGGATGCATTGGTGATACGTTTCGACTCATTGTGTTTGACACGTTTTCGCGCTTTGCGGAAATTCTTGCGCCAAGTCAGAATTTCCGTTTTGCCGAGGGCTTGAATTAATGAGCGCTTCCATAACGGGACGCCGCCGGCGCGCTGATTGTCCCAGTACAAACGGGGCACCCAATTAAAATTAATTTCATAGCAGGTGATATACAATTCCAAATGATCGGGACGCAAATGATCAAAGGTAAATCGCTCGCCGCCGCGGTGATGATTGAGCATAACCGGTTCATGAAAGATGGGAAAGACCACCGCCCGTTGTTTCGACAAGGTTTTGACCAAATTCAAGGTTCGTTTAACGTCGTCCGGCGTTTCGCCGGGCATTCCAAGAATCACGCTAAACACGCTGAAAAAGCCGGAGTCAGTCATGCGTTGGGCGGTTTCCAACACCATCGACTCCCAATCATCCGGTGAAAAGGGCGTCATTTTGGCGTGGCCATTTTGATGCACCAAGCGTCCATTAGCCGATTCGATGCCCATATTCACCCACAAATAATCGGTTTTTCTCTGCCACTGCAACAATCGGCGAATTTCTTTGAGCTCATCCAGCGAATACTGCAGCACGGTAGAAATGTTGGCATGGTCGATTTGCATAAAAGACAAACCATGAATTTGCTTCATATCGACCAAGAGATCATGCAAGGCAGTAAAATTGGTATCCATGCCTTTGGCGCCATAGCGGAAGAAGTCTTCACTGCCGCTCACCACAGAATGGACACCTCCGGCGACGTTGGTTTCTAAATCGGATAGAATTTTGTCTTTGGGTAAATGATCCATTTTTTTGAAGGCGAGGGTGCAAAAGGTACAGCCTTTTCCACAACCTCTCGAGAGTTCCACCACCCCCAGCATCGAAGGCCCGCGTAGCGGTTGAATCGAATCAAATGCGGTTTGTTCCTCATACACCACCGGGGGGATAGATTGGCCTTGCAAAATCTGTTGGATTAATGCCGGCCCCTTCGTTTCAAAATAACCATCAAACACTACATCAAGCCCTTGCCTTTTTGCCTCGTCAGGAGCTTTGATCCATTGCCACGCGCCGGCTCCGCCCCCCAAAACAGAGAAGCCATATTTTTGTTTGGCTTCACGGATGACATCCATCATGCGATTCATCCAGGTTTTGGTATACAGTTCACCCCGCCAGAAATAGGTGGTGGTGGTATTGGTCATGCCAATCCCCAAGG
>CAZEZQ010000657.1:0-4033 GCA_964516245.1 uncultured bacterium
TCGACATAAGGGGGGATTTCAGCGACACCGGTGAGTTCAAGCAAGGTTGGGAAGAGATCGATGGATTGCACCAATTCATCCACCCGTTGACCGGCTTTGATTGTTTTAGGATAGCGAATGATGAAGGGGATATGGACTTCGGGCTGGTAGAGGGTGTCACCGTGAAAAAAATTGCCTTTTTCGCCCAGGTTTTCCCCATGATCGGCAATGGCGGCAATGATGGTGTTGTCCAATTGGCCTCTGGATTCGAGGGTCTTAATCAAGCGGCCGATTTGTTCGTCCATATAGCTGACTTCGCTCCAATAGAGCGCTTGCATGTGTTCTAAATCACGTTGACTCATTCCTTCGCCCCCTACGGCGGAGAGTTGCACGATCTGGCTGCTGGTGCCGCGCATTGGGCCGGAGTAATCTGTATCATAACGGACGCCGAAGGACTCAGGCGGCTGATAGGGGGTATGAGGATCATAGAGGTGAACCCACAGAAAATAGTTTTCTTCCGCATGGCGAATTGTGAATTCGATGGCGTCTTCAATGGTTTCTTCGGCACGGCGTTCTGTGTTCACTTGTTCGCCTGCTTCATAAATTGAACCCAGGTCATAACGTTCAAAGCCTTGATCAAGCCCGAATTCGGGTTGAAGCACAAAACTGCTGATTAACCCCGCGGTGCGATAGCCTTGGGTTTTGAAGATTTCTGCCAGGGTGTCTTCTATCTGCGGCACTTTGTGAGTGCGGAAGCGAACCCCGGAACTTATGGGATAGCGCCCGGTCAGGATGGCGGTATGCGACGTGAGGGTAGCGGGAATTTGGCAGATCGCGTCTTCGAAGAGAACCCCTTCATTTGCAAGCCGGTCCAAGACAGGGGTTTGTATAACGTTATTGCCGTAACAGCCCAAGGCATCAGCGCGCAGGGTATCTAAGGTAAGCAAGATCACGTTGGGGTGTTTGGGAGATGGAGAGCAACCGGTGAGGATTGCAATAACGAAAAATATATTTACAAAGACAAATATGGATTTAATGTTCATAACGCAACGTTTCAACCATTCGATAATTTTTGATTATCTATACCTATTATATTAAGACGAACCGGCAAAAAGTCTAATCCATAAAACGGCCACACAATATAGAGTTACGTGGGTATCTAATCTGCATTTTATGTTGTTGCAGCGAGGACGCCCACCAAGGCGCGTCTATGACCTGCACTCCAAAAAAAACTTTTTGCCGAATCGTCATATAAAGCCTCTAATATATTACTTATCCCGTTTGATTTGAAAGCGATTCGATTTTCGAATAACGATGCATTCGCAAATTCATTCATTCACAATACCAGACAAGCAAAAGTAAAAAACAAAGTAAAAATTTCCTATTGACATAATCTCCATTAGAAAATTATGGTGAATATATTATCTTACTAAATTAATCAAGTAAACATCTACATAATTCTACATTTTTCTGCCAGTTGAAATTAACAAGCGGGATTGAAGAGATCTACTCGTATAATTAGGAGATGATCAATGATATATCTTACGCTTTCTCATCCACGTTTCATAACATTCAAAAAAATTCGCATGTCAAATTTTTTATTCACCTGTTTGCTTTTCCTTATTTCTCTTGTCCTTGCAACTCCAACAACAGCCAAAGAGAATTACACCTTTCACGGGACGCTGCAGGTTCAATTATCACGGGTATCCCACATGGGCGATGATGTTCAACCGATTCGCAATGTACAAGTGCGTGTGGTTCGCAAAAATTCACCTGCCAAAGGGCTTGTCGGCGCTCATGGCACTACAAACAGCGATGGTGAATTTTCAATCACCCGCCAATTTGCCAAAGACCGGGATGGCGCGCTGCCGGGGAGGAAAGACAGTACCCACGCAAAGACCCATCCCCACAATTGTTCCTACAATCCCTGAAATCGAAACATTTAAGACTGAAGATGCGAGATTGTATCACAAGTTTGGCAATCCAGCGTTAACGGCGAATGAGATCTACGATCAGGTTTGCACGGCACAAGACAACACCCCCACACCCATGCCTTCAGCGACACCATCCGCTCCCCCCGCTCCAACGGCAACTACGATTCCCTTGCCCGAACAAAACTACAAATTAATGGAGCCGCTATTGGTGTTGAATGATGCATCCTTCCAACAGCAATCGGCGATTCTGAAGCAAACGGTTTGGCAAGCCAGTTCAAGACTTCCTGCCAATCCCAAATACAACCTTTTTGGCAATGATATGTCTGAATTTCGAAGGCAGAAGAATGACGCCAATGTGTGCTGCACGATCAAATCGGTAGCGTTTCCCAACGGTGAAATTCTGGCCACCGCTTATAAATCACCCGCGCTAGGTGAACCCTTGCCGGGGGCAATCAATGAAGTGCCCTTTTTGGTCTTGATCAAACCCAATGGCGAGATCGTTGAATTTGCCGATGTTCAATTGCCATCTGTACAGATCAATGGAGAAAACGTCGCGGTCCACAATTATACGGTGGAACAACACCGGGGTCGAAGGATTTCGGGGATATGATTGATTTATGATTGGTTCTCATTGGTCCAGGTTCTCATTGGTCCAGGTTGTAGATATGCATGATGCACTCGGTTGAAGCGTGAGATGCTTGATTGATTTTTATCCCTAACTGAATTTTCCGCAAGCGAAGCGCATTGCCATATCTTTCACTGTTATAGAGTTCTGATGACTGGAGTGATGATGCTGATGATCTATCATCGTCACCTGACTCCTTTCTTATGCGCTTTATTCTTAAGATTCCTCACTTGTGTTGTGCCGGGCTTTCCACTCTTGAATGGCGCAATACAACACGGGTACAACAAACACAGTGACAATGACCACGGTCATGCCGCCAAATGAAGGGATGGCCATGGGCACCATGATATCGGCGCCTCGTCCTTTTGATGTCAACACTGGAATAAGGGCTAATAACGTAGTTGCGGTGGTCATCAAACAAGGCCGGATTCGGCGTACCGAAGCGATAATTGTAGCTTCGCGGATTTCTTTGGTTGTACTGGGTTTTTCTCTGTCAAATGTTTGGTCTAGATAGGTGGAATAGATGACTCCGTTATCGCTTGCAATCCCGAATAGCGCCAAAAAGCCAACCCATACCGCCACACTTAGGTTGAATGGACGAACTTGAAAAAGATCTTGAAGATTTTCACCAAAGAGAGTGAAGTTCAAGAACCAATCTTGTCCGTACAGCCAAATCATGATGAATCCGCCCGCCCAGGCCACAATAATGCCTGAAAATACAATCAAGGTCGTTGGGATGTTTTTGAATTGGAAATACAAGATCATGAAAATGATAAACAAGGCGAGTGGCAATACAATGCCCAGGCGCTTTTCAGCCCGCACCTGATTTTCATAACTCCCCGCGAAGGTATAGTTCACACCACTGGGAATGGTTAATTCACCGCTTTCTTCTTTTTGCTTTAAATACTCACGGGCTTGCTCAACCACTTCAACTTCGGAGGCTCCCTCCTTCATATCAAAAAGAACATAACTCACCAAGAAAGTGTCTTCACTTTTGATGGCTTGTGGACCTCGAACATAGCGGATATCCGCCAATTCACGCATGGGGATTTGTGCCCCCGTCGGTGTGGGAACCAGGATGGCCCCCAACGATTCAATCGTATCGCGCAGTTCCCGCATATACCGAACGCGAACTGGATACCGTTCACGGCCTTCTACGGTGGTTGAAATCCTTTTGCCGCCAATTGCGACTTCAATGACATCCTGCACTTTCCGAATGGTGACGCCATAACGGGCAATAGCGTCGCGATCGATATCGATTTCAAGATAAGGTTTCCCCACAACCCGATCCGCGAAAACGGCTTCAGCCTTGACGGAAGGAACTTCTTTCAAGAATTTTTCAATTTGCAATCCCACATCTTCGATGGTTTCCAAATCCGGCCCTTTTACCTTCACACCCATTGGGGCGCGCATGCCGCTTTGCAGCATAACAATACGGGCGGCAATGGGCTGCAGTTTAGGGGCGGATGTGGTCCCCGGCACCTGGGCCGCTTGG